>NZ_DF978450.1:0-54627 GCF_002897135.1 Nostoc cycadae WK-1
TTTTTATCATTTTTTTAGTGAAATGGTATGAGCTAAAAAAAAGTCCGCCTAGGCGGACTTTTTTAGTTTCAAACTTCTAAATTGATGGCTAATTTATTTAGGTTTGGATGTGTAATAGACTTTACCACCAGTATCAGGAACAAAATGACAGCTAACACAAGAACGCCATAAAGATTGCCAAATTGGTTCCTCAGACTTGCGATAATACTCACCCATTACAGGTTTGATGGCTTCAGTTGCCTTCAACAAATTGTAGTGAGGGATATTGAGGAAGATGTGATGAGCAACGTGAGTACCAATATCATGATGGATGTGATTGAACAAACCATAATTGCGATCGATACTAGAAATTGCACCTTTAAGAAAAGTCCAATCTTCACCACGATACCAAGGAATATCAGACTCGGTGTGATGCAGAAATGTCACCAAATCCAACCAAATGACAAACACAATATAGGGCATAGCGTAGTATTTCAATAACCACATCCAACCCCATTGATAGGTGAGGAAACCTAACAAACCTACCATACCAATCCAGAGTACAGTACTAGTAATTACGTCCCATTTCTCTGATGGTTTAAACAGTGGGCTATTAGGTGAAAAGTGCGAACCTTCTTTATTGGGAGAACGCTTAAACAAATACACTGGATAAGCCAATAAAAATAAATAATATCGACCTATCTTTTGTGCCAAAGGCATTTCTTTATACTGCGATTCCGTCACAGGATACCAGCTTTCATCGTTATCGATGTTGCCAGTGTTTTTATGATGTGTCCTATGGCTGATGCGCCAACCATGATAAGGAACTAATATTGCTGTATGAGACAGATGCCCAATTAAATCATTGAGCCATTTATGCTTAGAAAATGACTGATGTCCGCAGTCATGCCCAACGACAAATAAAGCCCAAAACATTGTTCCTTGCATTAACCAGAAAATAGGCCAAAAGTACCAAGAATCAAGGTAATGAGCCACTGCATAGAGCGAACCAATAATCAGAACATCACGAAAGAAATACAACAGTGATTTGCTGACATTTGGTTGAAAACATTCTTCTGGGATAGCAGCTTTTAAATCCTGAAGAGTAAAAGGCAGCTTAGTTGTATTCTCAGAAGTTTCACTAGCAGGAGAACTGTCAAAAGGGATGGTAGTTGATTGCACTTGATTCTTTGATGAAATATAAAATCAAAATTTGTTTGAGGTTTGAATTCACCTCTAAGATACCTGCAATGTTTTTAGACACGCAAGGCAAAAATTTCTGGCAATTCACTTAGCAATAATTCATCGAGAATTGCCAGAACCTATTTAATTGGCAGACGAATTATCTAATAGCTCTGTAATTAATATAAGAGCATAGATTTAATCAGAGCAATTTTAGCCTGAACTTAGCTTACTTGTCTGCGTAATATTCGTTAAAAGTTTGATAACCAACATCAGTTATATACAGTTGACATTGGTCTGTAATGTGTTTCATTAAAGGCCAAGAAAACCGCAATTCATCATGCAAATAGTTTCCCCAATTATCTTTAATGCTGCTGTAAGCTAACCGTAAATTATAAGAGGGAATAGCAGTAGAAAGGTGATGAGGTACGTGGACATTAATATCGTGGCAAAGTATCTCTACCCAACGAGGATAATCGCAATGAATAGTGCCAAATAGCTGTGCCATTGCTTCGTTCCACTTGCTGGCTTCCTTAAAAGGAACATCTGGAAATGTGTGATGAACAATGGTGAATGTACTCATCCAGAAATGATATACCAACCAAGGCACAAACCAGAATTTGACAAATCCCCAAATACCAGTTGTAGCGATGAGGGTAGGAAATACAACTGCTGCAAAAATTGCAACTACAGCAACTGAAAGTTTAATACTTCCTTGGTCTTTAACTTTAAAATTGCGCCAGTCGAAATGCACAACAGCCCAATGTCCAATAGAACCTACCCACCAAAGACGCTTTTTCATGAACAATTCAAAAGCAGATTGACGAGTCTTATCCCAACTTACAAAAACTTCTGGTCGGATGGGATGCCAAGCATTATCCTCATCTAACTTGTTGGTATGTTGATGATGATGATTATGCTTAATCCGCCAACTATGAAAAGGGTAGATTAACGGCATCATAAATATATGCCCTACTAAATCATTAACCCACCGTCTTTTGGCAAATGAGCGATGACCGCAGTCATGACCAATAACAAAAAAACCTGTTAAAGCTGTACCTGTAAAAATCCAGGCAATAGGCAATAAAAACCAGGGAGAAATCGTCAAACTATAGTAGCCTAAACCTACCATTAAAACACTGATGAAAACTTGTGTCCAAGCTTTGCGACGATTCTGCTGAAAACATTCTTTTGGCAGAGTTTTGATAATATCTTTGAGCCTCAGTTGGGAATTACTAAGGTCTTGGTTTATTTCTTGCGTCTTGATTATTGATGTAGTCATGAAAACCCGAAAAACGACAAACTCCTCCACCAAGTTGCCCAAAGGTAACTTGCAGCAAAATTTCTTTACATTAACGCTTTGGATTATAGCAACTTTAGCTACCTAAGCATACCCGAAAGTATCTTTTGGGAGTTATTTCTAGAACTGACGAATGGATATTTTGATTACTCAGAAATTCCTCTGTCATTAATCATTGGTAGACCAATGACTAATGACAAATGATAAACGACTTACTGTTTTTTGTCTGCAAGTTTTACATTTGTAGCCAAACCTAAGAATTGCAAAAATTGAATTGTCATCCAAGTTAAGTCGATTTCCCACCATTCCAAACCGTGACGGGCTGAGTATTGAAAAGCATGGTGATTATTGTGCCAGCCTTCACCAAATACTAGTAAAGCTACCCACCAACAGTTAGTTGAGTTATCACCGGATTCATGGCTGCGATAGCCAAATTTATGGGTAGCACTGTTTACTAACCAGGTGCAGTGGTAAACCCAGACAATGCGAACAAAAATTCCCCAAACAACAAACGGCCAGCCACCCAGAAATAACAATAATAAACCCAGTGCAACTTGGATGAGAATGAAATATTTTTCTAAAAACTGATAAACTGGGTCTTCGGCAATATCTTTGGTAAAGCGAGGAACATCAGCATGAGCGGGACATTTGTGAATTAGCCAACCCATGTGGCTCCACCAGAAGCCTTTATTAGAATCATGGGGATCTGGGTCAGTATCGGAATGTAAATGATGAATGCGGTGTGTCCCCACCCACTCGATTGGCCCTCCTTGGCAAGATAGTGTCCCGAACAACACTAAGATATATTCCAACCACTTGGGAGCTTGGAAACTGCGGTGAGTCACAAGGCGATGAAAACCTAAAGTAACGCCTAAACCACCAGTTATCCAGTAAAGTAAGAAACCCACACCAACTGCCGTCCAGCTAAAGTTGCTAGGAACAAGGGCAAATAAAGCGCCGATGTGTAGACCAACGAAAAAGAGGGTATTTACCCAATTGATCTGCGGTTTAGTTGAAGTAGCAATTGTCATGTCAGTAACCTGTATTGAAATTGTTCAGCCTAATCTGCGCGATCGCAAAATCCGCACATTTATAATTTTTTATTAATGAGGAAGTAATGAACAGCTTGGAACAGCTGCGGCAAGCAGAACAGGCACTGATAGAGATTTTTTCTGGAATTGACGCTCAGGTCAAGCATAATCTAAAACGAGTGCTGGATGCCTTTCGCAATCAGCGCGTAGGAGCGCACCACTTTGCTGGTGTGAGTGGCTATGGTCATGATGATTTAGGACGAGAAACTTTAGACAAAGTTTTTGCAGAAGTAATGGGTGCGGAAGCGGCGGCCGTGCGAGTGCAGTTTGTATCGGGAACTCACGCGATCGCTTGCGCCCTATATGGTGTACTTCGTCCTGGTGATGAGATGTTAGCAGTGGTCGGCTCTCCCTACGATACGCTCGAAGAAGTGATTGGTTTGCGGGGTCAAGGACAAGGCTCCCTTATTGAGTTTGGCATAAAATACCGTCAATTGGAGTTAACTGCTGAAGGATCTATCGATTGGGAAGCTTTAAGCCATGCAGTAGATGACAAAACGCGCTTAGTCTTAATTCAGCGTTCCTGCGGCTATTCTTGGCGGCCTAGCTTATCCATTGCTGATATTGAAAAGATTGTGCATCTAGTCAAACAGCAAAATCCCGATACCGTTTGCTTCGTTGATAACTGCTACGGGGAATTTATCGAAACTCAGGAACCCACCCACGTTGGTGCTGATTTAATGGCGGGTTCCTTAATTAAAAACCCTGGGGGTACTATCGTCACGGCTGGCGGTTACGTAGCTGGCCGTGCTGACTTGGTAGAAGCCGCCGCTTGTCGCCTAACAGCACCCGGTATAGGTAGTTATGGTGGTGCTACTTTTGACCAAAATCGCTTGTTATTCCAAGGCTTATTTTTATCGCCGCAGATGGTAGGAGAGGCGATGAAGGGAACTTTTTTGACTGGTTATGTCTTTGACAAGCTTGGTTATCCGGTGAATCCTGCGCCGCTTGCACCGCGTGGTGATGTGATTCAGGCGATTAAGCTGGGTTCTGCGAAAAAGTTAATTGCTTTCTGTAAAGCTGTACAACAGAATTCTCCGGTGGGTTCTTATCTAGACCCTGTGCCTGATGCTATGCCGGGGTATGAGAGTCAAGTTGTGATGGCTGGGGGAACGTTTATTGAGGGGAGTACGTTGGAATTTTCGGCGGATGGGCCTTTGCGTGAGCCTTATATAGTTTATTGCCAAGGGGGGACTCATTGGACTCATGTGGCGATCGCCCTAGAGACGGCAATTGAAGCAGTTGGGAGTGCTTGAAGTTACATGAGTTAGGATTGTCTCACGCAGAGACGCAAAGATCCCAATCATTCCTTTGCGTCTTTGCGCCTTTGCGTGAGACTTTAATCCGGTAATTTATACTGCCCAACAATCCGTTTAGCATACTCCGGCACGTGCGCCTCTAACTTCTCCCCATGATTCCGCTTCACATACAAATAATTGCGTGTAAAGTGCGAATCAATCGAGAACCGCGCATACTCCAAACCTTTAGGGCCGATTTTGTCAATCACCACGCCCATCATTTTCGCCACCCACATCGGTAAGGTTACGCCTTTGTCATAAGCCGGAATCCCTTGCTGCACAGCTTCTTTCCGATTCCCTTGAGAAGTTACAGGTTGCGTGTCTATCTGGTCTTTCACCAAATCCAGCATTTCTTTACCTGTCTCATTTCTGACTACAATCCACTGCCAGCCGAAGGGCGCGCCCATGTAGCCCACAACTAAATCAGCTAGGGAGTTGACGTAATCAAAGCAACTCATGCAGGAGGGGGCGAAGACATCTTTAAGTTGGTTGGTTTTTAAGCCAAAGAATGGTACTTTCTCAATTGAGCCGTCTTCATGCCTGAAGTGGATGCGGAAGTCTTGCATGAATTCGTAGTGTACTACTGTGTCAGGCGATCGGCTGGTGGTTTCTAGGAATTTTTGCAGTCCGGCGCGGGTAACGTTATCTACACAGGGTGTGCCTAAAACGTATAACTTTTCTAAACCTAGTTGCTTTTCTACTGCCCTAAGTGCTTGAATTTGGCAACCAACACCAATTACTAGTAGTCGCTTCATCCCTGATTTTTCTACCTGTTCCAAGATAGAAAGGTTGGGTGAAAGTGTTGGTTTATTGACCCGTGCTGCCAGTATTTCTTCTGGGGTACGAGCAATCACAGGCATGGGTTGAAAGCGGTCTTCTTTGGTATTTTGGACACAGACAACGCCTTCCACTAAGCCGCGATTGAGCATTTCTATGGCAATACTGCTGACTATGCCTGTCCATTGTGCGCCTTCGATGGGCTGCTGTTTCTTTGCTGCCATCATTTCTTGATGGACACCAAAGTAGAGTTCATTGGGGTTGTCGAGATTGCGAGAACGGCTATGGCTTTGGGTTTCGAGGGTGTCTATCTGCTGGTTGATAAACGCGCAGGCTTCCTTGACATAGTGAATATAGTATGTGTCACATAGTCCGCATTCACTGCACAGTTCTTTGGCAGGGCGACGGCTACCGGGTTTTAAGGCTTTGGCTTTTGTATGCTTGCTAGAATCAACAGAGGTCATATAAATATTTGTTTTATCCAGGAATCCTTTTACTACAATACCTTTACAGCTTATGAACTTAAACTATATAAGTTGAAAAATCTGATGACTACGCCTCAATCAAAAGTTTTTACCAACTCGCGTCTTTACGACCAAGATTTTTATTTGTGGATAGAGACAACTGCTAAACAACTAAAAGAAGGCAGATTTTCTGAGGTAGATTTAGAAAATCTTATCGAAGAAATTGAAAGCATGGGGAGAAGTGAAAAACACGCACTTGAGAGTAATTTAGTTGTTTTATTAATGCACCTATTAAAATACAAATATCAGCCAGAAAAACGCTCTAATAGTTGGAAAGGGACTATTAGAGAACATCGCCGCAGGTTAACAAGGACTTTTAAGGATAGTCCTAGTTTAAAACCTTATTTTCAGGAAGTTTTTACTGATTGTTATCAAGATGCCAGAAAGCAAGCCAGTGATGAAACTGGTTTATCTGTTGATGCTTTTCCCGTAGACTCTCCATTTACTACGGATGAATGTTTAAATGAAGATTTTTTACCTGATTAGTTGAGTCTTGATATTTTCACAACAGTACAATTTATAACTTAACTCTTAAATGGCGATGCCATAATGTGAAATCTATTTACTACTACTTTTTTCCTCTGTATATCTGTGTTTTTCTGTTCAAATCTCTACAATTACTGGGAAAACTTAGAAATACAATCAGCAATTTCTAAGTTAATAACTCAAAACCAATGATACAAAACTCTAAAACAGGTGCAGCATTCATCGCTGGAGGAAGCCTAGCAGGCGCAGGTGTGTCTGCAACAGTTGGCGGAATGGGGTTAGCTGGCGGATTTGGTGCTGTCGGGATGGAACTGCGCCTGTTGTTGGTGCTGGTGCTGTGGCTGGTGCGGCTGTTTATGGTGCTTTCAAGGCTGTAGCTGTAGGGGATGCTGCGGCTTTTGGTGCAATGGGAATTGGTGCTGTTGGTGGTGCTGGCTTTTCTAGTGTTGTTGGTGGTATGGGAATAGTTGCACCTAAAATCGGTTTAGCGTTTGGTATTGGAACTGTACCTATGGCTAGTGTGGGTGCAGTAATAGGACTGGCGGCTTATGGTTTTGCTAAGTTATTAGATGAATCTGAGGTTAAAGAAACTTCTGCACAGCTTTTTGAACGGATGGAAGAAAAAGTTTTGCAGATGGATTACTATAACGCTGCTGTCATAGAGTTAGGTTTATTTTTATCTGGTGAGGATCTCAACCAAAAATTTGCGGCTTTAGAAGTTGAGGAAGAGTTACAAGCACTGAAGGCTGAATTTGCTACTACGAAAACTGAACAAGAAACTGTAACTTCCAACCTTCAGCTTTCTGAAACTTGGAAATGTGTCAAAACCCTTAAGGGACATACTGCAAAAGTTAATGCGATCACAATCACTCCTGATAGTAATACTTTAGTTAGTGGTAGTGATGACAGACAAATTAATCTGTGGAATCTAAAAACTGGAAAGTGGCTTAATACTTTCTCTGGTCAAGCAGAGGCGGTTCTATCTCTTGCTATCAGTCCTGATGGAAAACAGATTGCTAGTGGTTGTGTTGACCGCAAAATTAGCACTTGGCAATTGGAGAAAAAACAATTTTTGCGGACATTTTTTTATTCCAACTCTCCCTACAGTCATAATGGTTTTGTAAATTCAGTTGCATTTAGTCCTGATCGTAGATTTCTTGCTAGTGCTAGTTCTGATAAAACTATCAAAATTTGGGGAGGCTATACAGGCAATTTAAAACTTGCTTTGAGTGGGCATACAGATGCAGTTTTATCTGTTGCCATTAGTCCTGATAGTAAAATTTTGGCTAGTGGAAGTGTTGATAAAACTATCAGGCTGTGGGACTGCACAACTTGGAAGCCACTTGATATTTTCACTCAACATTTAGCTGCAATCAATACAGTTGTTATTAGTCCTGATGGTAATACTCTGATTAGCGGTAGTACAGACACTACCATCAAGTTGTGGAATCTCTATACAAAAGAATTAGTTTGCACTTTGACTGGACACTCAGAAGCAGTTTCATCTGTTGCTGTCAGTCCTGATGGAACAATCTTAGTTAGTAGCAGTCACAGCATCATCAAACTTTGGCATATTCCAACTGGGAATCTATTACATACTCTCGCTGGTTGTAGCCCTGTCGCCTTCACTCCTGATGGCAAGATATTGGTAAGTGGTGGTAATGGCGGTACTATTAAAATCTGGAGTCTGCAAGGTCTGAATGAATTGAATCTTGATTGTTTACTGCATCAGGAATGGTGGGAAGTTTTAGGTGTAGATCCAACTACTCAACCTCAAGATGTCAAGCTTGCCTACTTGGGATTAGCTAGACAATATCATCCTGATATTAATAGGTCTGCAAACGCTAAAGCGTCAATGCAACTAGTTAACAAAGCTTATCAACAATTCCAAGCGCAACTGAAGTTTTGATGAGTGCGCGATCGCCCTTCTTCTTGTAAAAAATTAATTATTATTTACAATACTTAAAATTATGCTAAAAAAGTTACTGTAATCCTTAAAAAAATTTGAGTATATATGATTAACGTTAGCGAAGCCCTAGAACCTCTTGCGGCTTGGTTCCGTTCTTTGGGAATACCTCAGCCGATTGTGGAATGGGGTCATCCGGTAATGATGGGAATCGTTGTGGTTGTGATGGGTAGTTATGTGGGATGGACTGGTTGGCGATACAGGTTAGCGAAGGATAAAGATGAGTCATTTAAAAACCGGATGAATCATCGCCTACTTGCACCGTGGATGTTTTTCTTTTTAGCGGCTGGTTATCCTGGTGGAGTTTTGTCTTTGGTGATGCAGCGTCACGCAATTTTTGAAAGTCCTCATTTCTGGACTGGCTCTCTTGTACTCATATTGCTATTGATTAATAGTGTAATTTCGTTTACTGGCTTTGCTGGTGGTAAACCTGCTTTACGCACTACTCATGCTTATTTAGGCAGCGGAATCTTGGGACTTTTAGTTGTCCACGCTGTATTAGGGCTTATTTAACTTAAGTATATCTTTGTAGTTTTGCTGTAATTTTTAACGAGCCATATTTAGTTTCATCAAGAAAGCCTGCATTTGCGGGCTTTGTTTGTATGAATCTAAATAAACTATACTTCACCAACAAGCATCAATTTTTCTTGAGTGCTGCCCAGTTGAGAGTTTGAATTGTCTTATGTTTCAGACGAGTGGTGTGATTATTTGCCTTGGTTATATTTTCGGGTTGTTGTTTACTGCTGTTCCTTGGGGTGGGGTGTGGATTTTAATTGTGGCGATACTGGGAGCAGTTTTTTTGAGAAAACGCACCACTCCACCTCAGCCACAAGAAAGCAATGGCAACAAAGGTAAAGCTACAGCAAATATTTGGCAATCATTTCCTCATCCGCGAGTCTGGCTGATTGCTGGTTTGGTAGGATTACTGGCGACTGTGTATTTGCAATGGCGATCGCCACAACCAAGTATAAAAGATATTAGTCAATTTGTGCCGACAGATAATGTTGCAAATCAAGAGCAATTAGTGATTGTACGCGGCCAAGTAGAAAGTAGTCCCCGCTTAACTCGCAGTCAACGGGGACAGTTTTGGTTAGCAGCGACTCAGTTGGATGAAGTTAAAAATGGAAATGGCCCCGCCAGTGTACCAAAAGGGGTTACAGGTAAGTTGTATGTAACTTTACCTCTACTGCAAGCAACTGGGCTGCATCCTGGGGAAGAAATTGCTGTTACGGGGATTTTATATAAACCAAAAGCTGCTTCTAATCCTGGCGCTTTCGATTTTCAAAAGTATCTCAAGCAGGAAGGATCATTTGCTGGTTTGATAGGAAGACAGATAAATATTGTCAATGATGATGATAAATGGGGATGGTGGCAAATTCGGGAGCGAATTTTGAAATCGCAAGTTCAAAGTTTAGGAATTCCCGCAGGGCCACTTGTAAGTGCAATGGTTTTGGGTAGCAAAGCTGTCGATTTACCATACGATATTCGTGATTTATTTGTCAAAGCTGGAATGGCTCATGCTTTGGCTGCATCTGGGTTTCAAACTTCGTTAATTTTGGGTGTGATATTACAGTTAACTAAACGGACAAATAAAGCCACTCAATTTATTTGCGGTTTTTTAGGTTTAATTATTTTCCTCAGTTTGTCAGGATTCCAACCTGCGGTACTGCGAGCCGTAATTATGGGTAGTGCAGCTTTAGTTGGTTTGTTATTAGATAGAAAAGTCAAACAGTTCGGTTCGCTATTATTAGCAGCAACATTACTATTGTTATTTAACCCGTTATGGATTTGGGATTTAGGTTTTCAACTGAGTTTTTTAGCAACATTAGGATTAATTGTTACTGTACCAGCGATAACTGAAAAACTGAATTGGCTACCACCTGCGATCGCTTCTTTAATTGCTGTACCTTTAGCGGCGACAATTTGGACTTTACCTATCCAACTTTCGGTGTTTGGCGTGGTTCCCGCTTACAGTTTGTTGCTGAATATGATTACTACACCGTTCATTTCAGTGATTAGTATTGGGGGAATTATTAGTGCGATCGCGGCATTAGCATCTTCTAGGGTGGGCAGTGCGATCGCAAGTATACTCAACTATCCTAGTGATTGGCTAATTCAATTAGTAGAATTTTTTAGTAGTTTACCAGGTAACTCCTTAGTAGTCGGAAGTATTTCAACTTGGCAAATGTTAGCTGTTTATGCTTTGATTCTGTTAACGTGCCTAGTTAAATGGTGGCAGAAACGCTGGTGGTTTGCTGGTTTAATGATATTTGGTTTAGTACTTGTTCCAGCTTGGCATTCAGCAAATACATTATTTCGGGTAACAGTTTTAGAAGCTGGCGCAGAACCAGTGGTAGTGATTCAAGATAAAGGCAATATCACCTTAATTAACAGTGGCGAAGAAGGTACAGGACGTTACACAATTGTCCCGTTTTTACAGCAGCAAGGTGTGAATAAAATTGAATGGGCGATCGCCAGTGATTTTGATAACAATGATAATAATGCTTGGTTGGAAGTAATTCAAAGCCTGCCAATCAAAAATTTTTATAAATATTCTCTCAAACCAGAAACTAACCTGGCGAGTCAAGAAATTCAACAGGAAGTTCAAAAGCATCAAGGTATTTACCAAACTGTAATACCAGGACAACAAGTAGTTACAGGTTTAACAGTTGCTCAATTAATTAAAGAGCAATTACCTATTTTATACTTGCAAATTCAAAATCAAACTTGGTTATTAGTTGGTGATGTTGAACCTCAAGAAATTGAAAGATTAGCTAAGGGGGGCGGTTTACCTCGTCCCCAAGTATTATGGTGTAGTCCAGAATCATTAAAAGATTTGATCAAATTGTTTCAACCAAAAGTAGCGATCGCCACATCTACTAACCTTGATCCTAAAATAATTACTGAACTTAAACAAAATCCAACACAAGTTTTTTTCACAGGGCGAGATGGCGCTATTCAATGGACACCTAATGGTCAATTTGAATCATTTATTCAAGAAACTGAAAATAAATCCTCTGTCTTGTAAAATTAGCAAAAAAATTTATTATTTATGAGCCTAAATTCTCTATGAAGTCTGGAAATACCAGATTTTTAAAGAGACTGGGTATCAAAATGTTTGAATTTTTACCAATTAATTAAGACAAATATTTTCAGGACATGATCAGTATTTATGATGAGGCTCAGACAATGCAACAAAGTTATAAGAAAATAGTAGCGATGCAAAATGCATCTTAAAATAGTTAAAAAAATATAAAGACTATGCAAAAATATAACTTAGGCAAAGTCGTGGTATTCTTTGGCAACTTTCCCTTAACGATTCGAGTACCAGCAGCACCACGAGATGAGCAGTTAATTTTTTTGCGCGATCGCCTAATTTTTCATGGTAATAATCTTGTAGAGCATGGATTATGGGAAGAACCACTGAGTGATGGAGAACTAGAAAGAATACTGTTAGATGTAGAAATTGAGCCAGTATTTTTTCCTGGCTTTTGTCATATTTTTTCCTTATTAGGAAACCCTTTGACAATGGTGAGAAAATTATTTAGAGATTAATGCTGATTCCGCCAAAGCCACAGCGCCCCACAGTGGTGCATCATCTCCCAACGCAGCAGAAACAATTTCAAAATCTATTTCTGGTAATGCTGTTTCACGGGCTGTTTTTTGTACAGTATTCCACCAAATTTCTCCAGCTTTAGTGACACTACCACCTAAAATAAATCGTTGTGGGTTAATTAAATTCGCCACATTACCAATACCCACACCTAAAGCCCAAGCACCACTTTGCAAAATCTTGATTGCTAACTCATCTCCTTGAGTAGCTGCTTGACTGATAATTTGCCCAGTGATTAAATCTAAATTGTCATTCACTAAGCTGCGTAATTGTTGACCTTGTAATTGATTTGCTGGTTTGAATAAATACTCTTTAGCATCTTGAGCCATGTAAGGGCCTGATGCTAACCTTTCCACACATCCTTGCTTACCACATAAACACACTGGCCCCGCAGGATTGACAACTATGTGTCCAATTTCACCAGCCATACCTGCGTTACCACGCCAAGGTTGACCATTGATTATCCAACCACCGCCAACGCCAGTGCTGATAGTAATGTAAAACAAGCTATCATATCCTTCACCAGCGCCAAAACGGTGTTCACCTAAAGCTGCAACATTAGCATCGTTATCTACAATGGCAGATATAGCAAATTCTTTTTCTAGCAAGTCTTTGAGAGGAAGATTTTCCCAGCCAGGAACGTGATGAGAAAGTCGCACAGTTCCGGTAGTAAAGTCCACAGGGCCGCCAAAACTCACCCCAATTGCATCGGGAGTTGCATCTTGCAGCAAACTATAAATGAGCGATCGCATAATTGCTAAATCAGTGGTAGCATTACCATCTATGGGTGAGAGACGACGTTCATAACGCAACCATTCACGGGAACCAAGTTGAGTTACTGCGGCGGCTAACTTAGTACCACCAAAATCTAAGGCTAGGATAAGTGTCATTGGTCTTAAGAAGCTAAATGCGATCGCTTATTCAGCTTACTAGCGATTCATCTTGAAGTTAACAATCATTAACTCAGATCTTGCACCTAGCTGGGTAAACACGTAAAAAATGAATAAACAGCGCAAAAGATTACAGTAACGGAAGAAGTATGAGGAAAATAAGTTTGTAGCTAAATAGACTGCTTAACTTGGCATTCCTAAGTATTCAACCGCAGGAATGACAAAATGCGGAGATGATGCTTTGAGCGTCATGAGCAAGGAAATGACTAATATGAAATCGTCAGGCTTGCTTTTAAAGCTGAAAACATGAGAAAAAAGGCGTGAAATGTAGATCGATAAAAAGCACTAAGAAGATGCTTTCCCACGCCCAAAATCTAGTTTACACCCTTAAAGAACTGATGCCGACGCAGTATCAGAAAGATAATTTAGAAGCCATGCTGACTTTATTTTTAGAGGCACAAGGACACCCGTTACCAGAACACAGTCAGACAAAATCTTCAAGCGCAATCAGCAGATTCTTAAACATAAACCCTTGGTCAACAAGGAAGATGATTAGGGTAATTCGTAACCACGCATTAGAAGCAATTTTAAAGATATTATCGTCATCTAATCCAGGACGAAAACCATTTTTACAAGTCATTATTGATTTAACAACTTTAGAGAAGCGGGGCAAGTTCTCAGAATTTGGTGACTTAATTAGAGTTTACAACGGCAAGCGCGGTCTACATATAGTTGTCGTTTATTTAGTTATAGGAAGATGGCGTATTCCTTGGAATTTTCGTGTTTGGAGGGGTAAGGGAACTCCATCCCCTTCCCAGCTTGGACTAAAATTAGTCAAACGTTTACCTCAATCTTTAACTCAACATTTCCAAACTATTATTTTAGCTGATACAGCTTTTGGTAGTGTCGAATTTCTTGAAGGTGTACGCCAAGTTAAATATCATGCTGTTACAGGTGTATCTATCAGTCGTAAGTTAGCCGATGGTAGACTTTTAAGACGTTTACATCAGCAAGGTCAACAGGTTTATCTGTTTGGTTTAAGCTTTCCTGTTACTGTTTCTTGGTATTACTTAAAGCGTGATAATGGCAAGTTAGAAAAGCGTTTTGTTTTGTCTACTCGACCTATCAAAGCTTCTACTCTCAAGTGGTGGGGTAAACGTCGGTGGCAGATTGAAGGTTGGTTTAAAACTGCCAAACACCGCTTTGGTTTGCATCGTTTTGGACAAGGGACTCTGCTGGGTATGTATCGCTGGCTTATCCTTTCGCTGACTGCTTACCTCATCGCCCATTGGACTTATCTCCATATAAAGTCTGCATCACCGCCTGATTGGGGTCAAGCGGCACAAACAGCAAGAGAATCTATTTTTCCTCACATAGTTGTGTATCTTCTTTTACTTAATATTGAACGCCTTGCTCACCTTACACTTAGTCAAGGATTTAACATTCACATTTCAAGGTGCAAGAAGTGAGTTAAGCAATATTTTTACTAGAGACGTGAATCATCACGCCTCTATTTTCTAGTGTTTATTTACCGATTTCTTGTTTCTAAATCTCTCAGATGTACTTGATTTTCTCGCTTACCAGTTTTAAGAGAATCATCGTAATTTTTAGCGGCTTGTGACTTTTGACGTTCTTTAGTGGTGTAATAAGGTTTGCTAGGTTCACTTCTGGCTATTCTCCGGTCTTTAGCAGTGTAATAAGGTGGTACTGTTTCTATACTGTGATTTTTATCAGAATAATAACCATCAGCCAGTACAGAATTATTAGGTAAGCTCATCATTATAACTAAACCAGCTAAGATGAACACAGCAATTTTGCGAATTAATTGATCAAGGACGCTTTGAATATTTAGCATAGGAAAAATTTCTCCTAGGTCTGAAACAAATGCCTAAATAGTAAAAAATACTTATTAGGCTAACGTCTTCCTGTAGGCTAATTGTGCATATATAAAAAGGAAGGTGAATATTGATCACCTTCCTGAATTTATTATCTAATTATGTAACTTTAAGCGATAGTTACATCCGGTGATAAATAAACATCTTGAATGGTGTGAAATAGTTTTACTCCTTCTTCAAACGGACGCTGAAAAGCTTTCCGCCCAGAAATTAATCCTGTACCACCAGCCCGTTTATTAATAACAGCAGTGCGTACTGCTTCAGCAAAATCACTTTTACCAGATGCACCACCAGAATTAATTAATCCGGCTCTCCCAGCGTAGCAATTTAGCACTTGATAACGAGCTAAATCTATGGGGTGATCAGTGGTTAATTCTGTATAAACTCGCTCATCTGTCTTGCCATAACTTTTACCTGTGGCTTTAACAACTGCACCATAACCATTGTTACATTCAGGTAATTTCTGTTTAATGATGTCGGCTTCAATGGTCACACCTAAATGATTCGCTTGTCCAGTTAAGTCAGCAGCCAGATGATAATCTTTATCTTGTTTGAAAGCGTTATTACGTAGATAGCACCAAAGAATTGTCACCATTCCTAATTCATGGGCGCGTGCAAAAGCATGACTAATTTCTTGAATTTGTCTGGTTGATTGGTCGGAACCAAAGTAAATTGTTGCGCCTACTGCTACTGCACCTAAATTCCAAGCTTGCTCAACACTAGCAAATAATACTTGATCAAATTGATTGGGAAAGGTTAAGAGTTCGTTATGATTGATTTTGGCAATAAACGGGATTTTGTGAGCATATTTGCGTGAGACAATACCTAATACTCCCAGAGTTGTCGCAACGGCATTACATTCACCTGCGATCGCTAATTTAATGATATTTTCTGGATCAAAGTATATGGGATTTGGCGCAAAAGATGCACCAGCTGAGTGTTCGATACCTTGGTCAACAGGCAGAATCGAGAGATAGCCTGTATTTGCCAGACGACCAGTAGAATAAAGTTGTTGAAGATTACGCAAAACTTGAGGATTGCGATCGCTATTAAGCCAGACTCGATCTACAAAGTCTGGCCCTGGTAAATGCAATAAATCTTGAGAAACTTTGGCTTTGTAATTCAGCAGGTCTTCTGCTTCTTTTCCTAACAATGACTCGATAGAATTAGCCTCTACCAATGTAGTAGTCATAGCACTTTCCTCAAACTTGAGAAAATAAGTTTGCCTTTACGATAGCATTCTGACATTTTATCTCTTAGATGATTGACTATCTCAGCAAAAACTTATTTTGGATACTTAATATATTGTTTATATTTATTTGAAGAAAAATCTTAATAAAAAGGCAGATAAACACTGATAATGTATCTGTGCTTATCCGTAGATAATAGTAAGTTAAGTAGGATTCTAGCCGATTATTTAATATTATATTTACTTTTGCTAACTAGCTATATACCAAAAGAGACAAATACTGATACCTATAAACTTCCTCAATTCAGAAAGCAATATTATTAGCATCTATCAAAAGTTATATTTACTCGTACAACATCAGCGACAAAAATCAAAATAAAGATTAATTAGGTAGATTTAAATGCTGTGCTTAAATCTGGCAAATTAGTTTTATCAGAGTAATTATATATTTAGTTATGTTACCTAAACCGAAGGAATATTGGACACCCCAGCACTGGGCAAGTTGGAAGCCTTTTGGCATTGGCGAACAGTATCCCAACAACTATTGGGAGGTATTTCGGGCGATTTGGCTATCACGCCACAAACTACCATACACCTGGAAGATTCTTAATCGAGGTGTGTGTGATGGCTGTGCTTTAGGCACCACTGGTATGAAAGATTGGACACTCGATGGCATTCATCTCTGCAATGTTCGGTTGCGGTTATTGCAGATGAATACTATGCCAGCGTTTGACCCGCATCTACTGCAAGATGTATCACAATTACAAACCCTAAAAAGTTCTCAATTACGTAACTTGGGGCGGCTTCCCTATCCCATGATGCGCCAACATGGCGAAAAAGGTTTTCGTCGAGTTAGCTGGGATGAAGCTTTAGATCTCATTGCCAGTCGTATCCGCGCCACTACTCCCGATAGGCTCAGTTTTTACATTACCAGTCGCGGGACTGTCAACGAAACTTATTACACCACCCAAAAAGCAGTACGCGCAATGGGTTGTAATAATATTGATAATGCCGCCCGTATTTGTCATTCTCCGAGTACCGCTGGGCTGAAAAGCTCACTGGGTGCAGGGGCGACGACTTGTTCTTATAAAGATTGGATTGGTACGGATTTATTAGTGTTTATTGGTTCTAATGTTGCCAATAATCAACCAGTGACGGTGAAATATCTCCACTACGCCAAAAAAGCTGGTACGAAAATTGTCGTGATTAATACCTATCGTGAACCAGGAATGGAAAGGTATTGGGTGCCTTCCATTATCGAAAGTGCTTTGTTTGGCACTAAGTTTGCTGAAGATTTCTTTTTGGTAAACACTGGTGGTGATATGGCATTTTTGAATGGGACAATCAAACATTTAATTGCCTATGGATGGGTAGACCAATCATTTATAGATAGTTACACCACAGGCTTTGCCGAACTGAAAGCATCTTTAGAACAACAATCTTGGGAAGAATTAGAAAGACTTTCTGGTGCATCTCGTTATGATATGCACGCCTTTGCCCAAATGGTTGCAGCCGCTAATAAAGCTGTGTTTGTGTGGAGTATGGGCATTACGCAACATGAATGTGGTGAAGATAATGTCCGCAGTATTATCAATTTAGCGCTGACTAAAGGTTTTGTTGGGCGAGAAGGCTGTGGTTTGATGCCTATTCGCGGCCATTCTGGGGTGCAAGGCGGTGCAGAGATGGGATGTTACGCCACGGTGTTTCCTGGTGGTAAACCGATTAACCCAGAAAATGCTGCCCATTTGAGTCAACAGTGGGGTTTTGAAGTACCTAGCACCACAGGGTTAATCGCACCACAAATGATTGATGCGGCTTACGACAAGCAGTTAGATGTATTGTTCTCGGTGGGAGGAAATTTTTTAGAAGTTTTACCAGAACCAGATTATGTGGAAGGCGCTTTGCAAAATTTACCGCTGCGGGTGCATCTGGATATTGTGCTTTCTAGCCAAATGTTAGTCGAACCAGCAGACACAGTGGTGTTGTTACCAGCCACAACGCGCTATGAAGTACCAGGAGGAGTGACGGAAACCACCACCGAACGGCGGATAATTTTCAGCCCAGAAATACCTGGCCCCCGTATTGGCGAGGCGCAGCCGGAGTGGGAGGTGTTTATAGAATTAGCCAAGCGGGTGCGGCCAGATTTGGCTGAGAAGATTGATTTTCAGAATACTGCGGCTATTCGCCAGGAAATTGCCCAAGTTGTGCCGTTATATGCAGGTATTCAACACTTACAGCAAGCAGGCGATCAATTTCAATATGGTGGTTCACATCTGTGCTTTGGCTGGAATTTCGCTACACCAGATGGTAAAGCTCATTTTACGCCTTTATCTCCCGCAGTCAAAAAAATACCAGAAGGCTGTTTTTTGGTGTCTACACGTCGCGGTAAGCAGTTTAATAGTATGGTGCAAGAACGCAAAGATGCCATTACTGGTGCATTCCGTGAGGCGGTGTTAATCAATGGGGCTGATGCAGCTAAGTTGAATTTACAAGATGGGGATGAGGTAATTTTGCAGAATGAATTGGGTGAGTTACCGGGAAAAATTTATATTGCACCAATTCAGAGAGGAAATTTACAGGTTCATTGGCCAGAGGGAAATGTATTGCTTGATAAAAGTAAGCGATCGCTAGAAGGAGTACCAGATTACAATGCTGTCGTAAGGCTGGAAAAACGCAATTAAATCATATTCCAGAATATCAATATGCTAGGAGCGATCGCAGGTGACATCATTGGTTCGGTATATGAAGTTAACAATATCAAAACCAAGGATTTTCCCCTATTCGACAGGCAATGTCGTTTTACCGATGATACTGTGCTAACAGTGGCAGTGGCAGAAATAATTCTGGATGGCGGTAATTTACTAGATAGCAATCAATACATTGAGCAATTTAAGTCTTATTTCCGTCGCTATCCTTACGCTGGTTATGGCAGTACTTTTAGAACTTGGGCAAACTCTAGTAGTAGTGAGCCATACAATAGTTGGGGTAATGGTTCGGCTATGCGCGTCAGTCCCATTGCATTTGCCTTGAATGACTTAGCTACTGTACTGCAAGCCGCTAAAAGTTGTGCCGAAGTTACTCATAATCATCCTGAAGGTATCAAAGGCGCTCAAGCCACAGCCGCCGCTATATTTCTGGCTCGCACAGGCTACGATAAACCTGCAATCAAAGCTTATATTCAAACTAATTTTGGCTACGATTTAGAAATTACCCTTGATCAAATTAGACCGACTTACAAATTTGATGTTTCTTGTCAAGGTTCCGTCCCCCCAGCAATTATCGCCTTTTTAGAATCTAACGATTACGAAGATGCAATTCGCAATGCAATTTCTGTTGGTGGTGACAGTGACACTATTGCTTGTATTACAGGTGGGATTGCCCAAGCATATTATCATGGCTTACCAAAAGCGATCACTGAACAAACACTATCTCATTTAAATGAACATTTATACACAATTACTGAGAAGTTTATGTTGCAATACTGTGCCTAGGATTTATGAATTCAGAATTGCTCAGTCTGCCGCACTTTAGCTATCACTACTCCCTAATATCAAACATCTTGCTTCCGTGTTAAATTTATCGGATAATTTATATCGATTTGTTGCATTTTTTAGTTCAATGCACACATTAACTCATTATCAAACATATATCTCACGAGCTTTTACAGCCTGTTCACTATTTTCTGCCATCAATTTCTAATTCTTACCCCTTAGTTATGACCATTAGTTAGGTGTCTTAACCTTTGAGTTAAATAGTTCAAATATTGCCATAAATAAGTTATGCACTTATTTGACTAGAAAATGATAGGATAATGGCGTTAAAACTTGTTTCATATTTTAATTAAAACCAGAGTCAATCGCAGACAAATCCACCTATATTCCTATTGAAAATTTTATTTTATTTAATTAGACCACATCAAAATTTTATAAGTTTTTGTTATGCCTCATTCCCCTCTGGGCTGAACTAACAAATATGGACTTCATCGGCGAACTACTAGATAAACGCTACAAAATTGTCAAAAAATTAGGTGAAGGAAACTTTGGTGAAACCTATTTAGCAAGGGATCTCAAACGTCCTAGTAAACCTATATGTGTAGTGAAGCGACTGAAGCCAAAGCATACCCATCCGAGAGTTATGGAATTGTTTGAGCAAGAAGCCGTAATCTTGGAAAAACTAGGCGAACATCCCCAAATTCCCCGCCTACTGGCTCATTTTGCGATTAATAATGACTTATTTATTATCCAAGACTATGTGGAAGGACATAACCTGAGAAAAGAAATTGTCCCAAAAAGGCAAATGACAGAAACTGATGTCATAAATTTGCTGCATGACATTTTAGAAGTTTTGGTCTTTGTGCATCAAAATAACGTCATTCACCGAGATATTAAACCCGAAAATATCATGCGGCGCAAACATGATCATCAGATTATGTTGATTGACTTTGGTTCTGTGAGAGAACTTGGCACCATCTCAATTGATGTATATAAAATGATTCGTACTAGTGTGGTGGTTGGTACTCCAGGCTACATTCCCACAGAACAAGCCAAAGGTAAACCACGGTTATGCAGCGACATCTATGCTTTAGGGATGATGGCTATTGAAGCTTTAACCGGGATTTCTCCCCATCTGCTACAAGAAGATCCTGACACAGGAAAAACGATCTGGCGAGACTATGTAAAAGTCAGTGATTCCTTCGCTGATATTATCGAAACCATGATATGCGATCGCTACACTTCGCGCTATCCATCCGCAACTGAAGCATTGCAAGCACTGACCGCAACTCAAGAATTACCATTCTCTGCTGTATTATCTCCACCACTCAACTTTAATCCCCCAGTAGAATCACAATTAAGTTTAGAACCAGAACTAGAGACAATTTTCTTACCTCTAGAACAATTTGAGTTTGAAATAGCGAACATTTCTGAGAAAAGATGGGTTGGTTCTAAACCAACTTATGAAGTTAACCGTTATTCTGACTCGGCGCAATGTTATATCGAAGATTTAAGCAATGACATTTCCTTGGCAATGGTATCTATTCCGGGGGGACAATTTTTGATGGGTTCTCCAGATGATGAAACAGAAAGATTTGATACCGAGAGTCCCCAGCATCTTGTCAAAATTTCCCCCTTCTTTATGAGTAAATTTCCTATCACCCAAGCACAATGGCAAGCCGTTGCTGCACTTTCACCCATTAACCGCCACCTCGATTCCACACCAGCTAATGTTAAAGGCGCAAATCGTCCTGTCGAGCAAGTTTCTTGGGAAGATGCAGTAGAATTTTGTGCTAGGCTTTGTCAAAAAACGGGGAGAAAATATCGCCTACCCAGCGAAGCTGAGTGGGAATACGCCTGTCGCGCCAAAACCACTACACCTTTTTATTTTGGTGAAACACTCCTACCTAGCTTGGCTAACTATAACAACAGTTCTCTTTATAGTGCTGACCCAGGAAATCATTGGCAAACAACTATAGTTGGCAGTTTTCCCGCAAATACTTTTGGATTGTATGATATGCACGGTAATGTCTGGGAGTGGTGCGGGGATCATTGGCACGAAAATTATCAAGGCGCACCTGTGGATGGTAGTGTGTGGCTATCTAACAATGATTTTAAATCGCGCGTGATTCGCGGCGGCTCTTGGAAAAGCTCTCCGCGTTTATGTCGCTCTGCTTATCGTAGCTGGAATCCTCAAGATGGTCGAGGCAACCTTTTAGGTTTTCGGGTTGCTGTTTCTTTATCAGGTTTTTCATATCAGTAATTAAAAAAGTACAATTTTAGCAAGAATTCGTAATTTATTATTAAGTAAATTGCTTGACCAAACTGAATAAATTTGGCTCAAATCTTGAAAATTTCAGCAAAATTATACATTGACAAAAGTAGTATTATCTCAATTCTCCGTAAGCTTGATGTCTCAATAAGAGTCGGTTCTTTATACCTGCCACTTTATGGCCAATGTATATGGCAGATCCCGTCAATTTAGGAAAAATTTGCTCAATGAATCAGCATTCTACCAAGAAATTGAATAGTAATCTTGCTACTACTGAAGTTGAACCATCCCTAAGCCAAGCCAGTCATGTCAGGGTAAACAGCAGCAATTCTTTCCGCCGTCTCCAGTCAATTTTGCCGTGGAGCTTAAAATCGAAAGTTACTGGTTGGGCGATCGCTATCAGCATCCTACCAGTGTTGGGTATAGGTGCCGTTAGTTATTTTGGCAGTCAGTCGCTCACTCAGCAAATTAACCAAGCCAAGTCAGCCAACCCCGCAGATTTGCAAACAGCAGAAATTACCCTCAAGCAATACCAAACATCTTTATTATGGGGGACGGGAATCATTGCTGTGATATCAGGTGCGATCGCATCTCTAATCTCCCATCGTCTCACACGACCAGTACTGTCAGCGGCTGAAATTTCTACTGTCTTAGTTAATAGATTAAGTCGTCGAGAAGAAATAGAAACGCAAACTGATATTGCAGAACAAGATGAATTAGTTGCACTCAAAGCCAACATTAACCAGCTACAACTTCAATTACCAGTCTTACTCTCCAAACAAGAAACCGAAACTGAACGTTCTCAGTTGTTAATTAACCTAACTCGCCGGATGCAGGCAGCACTTTCGCAAGAAAATCTGTTAAGAACCACAGTTGAAGAAGTTCGTCAAGCTCTGCGATTCGACCGTGTAGTCATCTTTCACTTTGACTCTCATGGGAATGGCTCGTTTTTAGAAGAATCAGCAGCACCTGGTTTACCCAAAATCTTATGGGCGACAGTTGCTGATCCCTGTTTTCAGGAAAGATACATCGAACAGTACCGTCAAGGACGTGTCAGAGCTATCAATAATATTTATCAAGCTAACCTGACAGATTGTCACATTGGATTGTTAGAAAGATTTGGTATTAAAGCTAATTTAGTTGCACCTATCCTCAAAAATAATCAGTTATTTGGCTTGTTAATCGGTCATCAATGTTCCGCACCCCGTTTTTGGCAACAAGCTGAAATCGATTTATTTGCTCAAGTCGCTACCCAACTAGGATTTGCCCTAGACCATACCAGACTAGTAGAACAAATAGACAAAAGAGCCGACCAAGCTCATGTAGTGATTAATATTACGCGCAAAATCAGAGAATCGTTGAATGAAGAAGATGTTCTGAAAACTACTGTAGAGGAAATTCGCAAAGCCCTCAGTACAGACCGAGTGATGGTTTATGGTTTTGATGCTGACTGGTACGGCACAGTTATTGCAGAAGCTGTAGTTCCCGGTTTTCCGAAAGCATTGCGTGCCAAAATTAAAGACCCTTGCTTTGCTGAAGGTTATGTAGATCAATACAGAACAGGTCGAGTTCAAGCAACTAATGACATTTACACAGCAGGTTTGAGTGCTTGTCACATTAGTCAACTTGAACCTTTCGCCGTTAAAGCAAATTTAGTCACACCAATTCTCAAAGATGACCAGTTATTCGGCTTATTAATTGCCCATCAATGTGCTGCACCACGAGATTGGCAACAACTAGAAATTGATTTAGTGGCTCAGTTAGCGATGCAGGTAGGATTTGCCCTCGACCATGCCAGATTACTCCAGCGGATTGATGCTGAAGGAGTACGTACTCAGCTACTTGTAGACATTACGCGCAAAATCAGAGAATCGTTGAATGAAGAAGATGTTCTGAAAACTACTGTAGAGGAAATTCGCAAAGCCCTCAGTACAGACCGAGTGATGGTTTATGGTTTTGATGCCGACTGGTACGGCACAGTCATCGCCGAAGCTGTAGTTCCCGGTTTTCCGAAAGCATTGCGTGCCAAAATTAAAGACCCTTGCTTTGCTGAAGGTTATGTAGATCAATACAGAACAGGTCGAGTTCAAGCAACTAATGATATTTACACAGCAGGTTTGAGTGCTTGTCACATCAGTCAACTTGAACCTTTCGCCGTTAAAGCAAATTTAGTCGCACCAATTCTCAAAGATGACCAGTTATTCGGCTTATTAATTGCCCATCAATGTGCTGCACCACGAGATTGGCAACAACCGGAAATTGATTTGTTTGCTCAGTTAGCCATGCAAGTAGGATTTGCCCTCGACCATGCGCGACTGTTAGACCAAGTAGAGCAAGCATATCAATCTGTAGAATCTGCCTTGCAACAACAACATCTGCACAAAGAAGCCTGGCAATCTCAAGTATCTAAATTGTTGAAAGATCATCAAACTATTGTGGAAATTCTTTCAAGTCAAGCAATTAGCCAGATGGATATGATCACAGATGCCCATAATCAAATTCAAGCATTAGCTAATGGGAATCAAGCAATTTTTCGGCGTTTGCAAGAACTAGACAACCAAGCCCAACAAATCTACACACAAGTAGAAACTGGTCAGCAAGGTATGAATGGAATTTTAGATGGGATTTCGGCAGTTAGTAATACAGTTGTGGAAGCTGCTACAAAGCTGAAACATTTTGAGCAGCCATCTCAAACACTATTATCAAAAGTTAACTTGATTGCTCAGGTAGCATCTCAAATGAAGCGCCAAGCGATGAAGGTTGTGTTTGAAGCAGTACGGACTGGAGAATCTGGGCAAGAATTTGTAACTACGGCGGAAGAAGTACTGTCTTTGGCGCAGCAGTTGGATGATGACATCACAAAAATCTCATCTTTAGTTGGCGAACTTTACGTAGCTCACACCGAAGTAACGGAGTTAATGCAGGGAGGAGAGCAACAAGCGATCGCCAGCACTCAAGAAATTGAAGCAACTCAGCAAGCACTAGACCGCATTACCGCCATGAACCACTATGTGAATGTGCTACTGACAGAACTGATGCAGGCGGCTAACAACCAAGTCGAAATTTCTACCGCAGCCAGCCAATCTCTGCTTGAAGTTGCTAGTACCTCACAACAGACAACGGCAAACACTGTTAACTTAGCTAAAAATTTCACTAAGTTAGCAGCGATCGCCCAAGATTGGACTGAAAACAATGTATAAGGAGTAAGGTGGAAAGGTGTAGCTTTATACACCCTTACACCCTTATACCCAGTCTGTCTTAACAGACTACATTTGTGCATCAGTCCTGGAGAAATAAACTACAAGCTAGGCGGCAAAATTACATTGTCGATCGCATGAATCACACCGTTGCTGCCTTGAATATCTGCCTGAGTGACTTTACCATCATTCACTACTACCCCATTGCCATCAACTTTCACAGAAATTGGATCTCCTTGCAAGCTGGTTACTTGACCAGATTTTAAATCGGAGGACAATACTTTGCCCGGTACGACATGATAAGTTAATATCTTCACCAGAACTTCCTTATTTTCTGGCTTTAACAAGTCGTTTAAAGCATCTGGGGGAAGTTTGGCAAAGGCTGCATCAGTCGGGGCAAAAATTGTGAAAGGCCCTGCACCTTGTAAAGTTTCAATTAATCCTGCGGCTTTTAAAGCTGCGGTGAGGGTTTTAAAGGAACTGTTCGATTCAGCTAATGCTACAACAGTTTTGTTTTTATTGCTGGTACCGCTAGTTGGCGGTTTAGCTGGGGGTTTCTCTGATGCTGGTGGTTTCTCTGGTGTCGTTGGTGGAGTTATGGGAGTCGGTGCAGTTTCGCTAGGCGCAGACTGACTACCACGGTTATAGGGAGGCTCATCAAAAATGCTAGGGCGAGGATTTAACCCTCTGTTTGGGCTTTTTTGAGCTACTATATTTGCATTACGAGCGTTGTTTTTATCTGTGGCGATCGCTGGCGTAACAGGTGTATAACTAGCATTGGACTGCACCCGTTGACTCCGGTTGTAAGGAGCTTCGCTAAAAATGCTAGGACTAGGATTCAGAACTTCTTTGGCTTGTGATGGTAAAGTAACAAGGAGACTCACCCCTAATACTCCCGCCATACTTGCTAAATTAGTCAATAACTTGCTGTTATGCCCCTTCATAAATTTTGTTTGTTTTGATTTAACACAGTTTACATAAAGACTTATATCACTTTGCTACACAAAAAATCTAATCTGAAAAGTAAGATATTTAATATAAATTTCCATTTTTTTTGTGTTTAAATAACTATTCAATCAATATATTAATAGCAAAATTGCTGACAATAAAAGTATAAAAATTATCTAGAAAAATCTAGTATAAAACAACTTTAAATTCAAGAAATAGATCTGAATCTCGTAATTCTCATTGATACAGTGACAAAAACTAACATTGAAATTGTGCTTAACCTCAATAGTCAGCTAATTTTTCAGATTTTATCTGGCGAAAGCAAATTTTTAGCAGCACATAATTATCCCTTACAGAAAATACCAATTATTTTTCTCAAGATTTTGACGAACCCATAGCAGAACCTTGGGGAAGATGATCAGAATGATTTGGTTTTGTATTGCTTAGTCTAGAGTTGCAAAAAATTTCTCTGAGTAATTAGAAATTTGATCAATATCAAATCCAGGTAAAATAACTAGTTAGAGCAATATTTGTCTGATAGATTTTATTTTAACTTGGCAAATTTTTGGGAAGTAAAGATAAAATTAGAGAGTTATTTTATAACTCAGTATCCAGGGATACAACATGCTAGAATTATACCAATGGGAACTCTCTCAATACTCAGAAAAAGTGCGGCTAATTCTAGATTACAAAGGTTTAGAGTACCGCAAAATTGAAGTTACTCCTGGCATAGGACAGATAGAACTATTTCGTCTCACTGGTCAAAGACAAGTGCCAGTATTAAAAGATGGTAATCGCTACATTGTAGATTCTACAGAAATAGCTAAGTATTTAGACTTAAAATATCCTGAGCGCCCATTAATACCGCAAAATCCCAAGCAAAAAGCTTTAACCTTATTAATCGAAGAATGGGCAGATGAATCGATTGGAATTAAAGGCAGAAAAGCACTTTTTGCCGCTATTAGTCAAGATCAAAATTTTCGCAAATCTTTATTACCCACATCAACACCAGACATTTTTCGTAGTTTAGTCGAAGGCGTACCCAGCGATATTTTGACAGTTGTAGGTTTGGGTGTAGGATATAGCCCAGATGTGATTAAATCAGCGATCGCCGATTTAAAGCAAGACCTAGAAGCATTAACCTTATTATTGACAGACAGTCCCTATCTCACAGGCGATGAACCAACCTTAGCCGATTTAGCCGTGGCTGGTTTATCAATATTATTGAAGTTCCCTGAAGGCGCTTATTTAGATTTACCCGCCAGTCTCAGAGGTCAAGGTGTGCCAAGCATCGCCCATAATCCCGATTATCAATTATTCTTTGAATGGCGCGATCGCCTTTACACTCAATTTCGCAAACCATTAATCAGTGCATCGCCATCTGGTACAGCACCAACCTCGATTCAGATTGATTAGTAATTCGTCAATAGTCCAAAGTCCAAAGTCCAGAGTAAAAACCATTGACTATTGACCATTAACCATTGACTTTTGACTCTTGACCAATGACCATTAACCAATGACAAATGACAAATTGGTAAAACCATTAGGTTCGGTAATCCAAGGCTCACTAACTGGCGGATTAGAAGTAAGACTACACCCGGATATTTCTGTAGAAGATATGCGGGTGGGTAAGTTTTTAGTTGTCCAAGGGATGCGATCGCGGTTTTTCTGTATGCTGACAGATGTATCCCTGGGAACTGCAAACGCTCGGATTATTGCTAATCCGCCGAGTTGGGAAGACACTTTTTTGCGAGATGTTTTAGCCGGAAGTGGTACTTATGGAACCATCGCCTTAGCGCCGATGTTGATGTTTACCCCTGAATCTAATGAGTCTTTTTCTCCAACTAACGGTAAATCTGTAAATCCATTTGTCCCATCAAATACGAGTTTGGCATCATTGCAGCCCCAAACAAGTACCACGATGGAATTACTACCAGTCAAAACTATTCCCAGTCATTTTAGTCAGGTTTTCGACGCAAGTGAAGAAGACTTTCGCCGCGTCTTTGGTTGGGAAGATGACATCCACAGAAAGAATTTTGCCATTGGTAAACCATTAGATATGGATGTACCTGTGTGCATCGATTTAAATCGGTTTGTGGAACGCAGCAACGGCGTTTTTGGGAAATCTGGTACAGGTAAATCTTTTCTTACCCGCTTACTTTTGGCTGGTGTCATTCGCAAAAATGCCGCAGTCAACTTGATTTTTGATATGCACTCAGAATACGGTTGGGAAGCTGTAGCCGAAGGGAAGAATGTTAACACAGTCAAAGGCTTAAAGCAGTTATTTCCAGGGAAAGTTGAAGTCTACACCCTCGACCCCGAATCAACCAAGCGTCGGGGTGTGCGCGATTCTCAAGAACTATATCTGAGTTACGAACAAATAGAAGTTGAAGATATTAAATTATGTAGCCGCGATTTAGGACTGTCAGAAGCAGCATTAGATAACGCTAATATTCTCTACAGCGAATTCAACAAAGCTTGGATTGTGCAACTGCTGAACATGACCAACGAAGAAATCGAGATGTTCTGCGAAGAAAAGCGGGGACACAAAGGCTCGATTATGGCCTTACAGCGGAAACTCTTGCGCCTAGACGGTTTGAAGTATATGCGGGCAGTTTGCCCCCAAAACTACATTAATAAAATCTTACAATCTCTGGAAGCCGGCAAGAATGTAGTGGTAGAATTTGGTTCCCAGTCAAATATGCTCTCTTATATGTTGGTGACTAATATGATCACCAGACGTATCCATGAGCATTATGTCCGCAAAGCTGATAAGTTCTTGCAAAGCAAAAACCCCAACGATCGCCCCACCCCCTTAATGATTACCATTGAAGAGGCGCATCGTTTTCTCGACCCGGCTATAGTCCAAAGTACGATCTTTGGGACGATCGCGCGGGAACTGCGGAAATATTTCGTAACGTTGCTAGTAGTTGATCAACGACCGTCGGGAATAGATAATGAAGTTATGTCCCAGATTGGTACTCGGATCACAGCTTTACTCAACGACGAAAAAGACATCGATGCAATTTTCACGGGTGTATCTGGTGCAGGTGGACTGCGATCGGTATTGTCCAAATTAGACTCCAAACAACAAGCCTTGATTTTAGGCCACGCTGTTCCTATGCCAGTCGTTGTGCGTACTCGTCCTTATGATGCTACTTTCTACGCCGAAATCGGTGATCCAGCTTGGGAAGAAAAGCCAGACGCAGAAGTATTCGCCGCTGCGGAACTCGCTAAAGCCGACTTGGGATTTTAATTTTGTCAATAGTCAAAAGTCCATTGCATTTACTATTGACTCTTGACTTATAACCATTGACCAATTCGTAACATCCCTCCAAAAATATGCCCAGAGAGTTCGGTTTTCTCCCTACCGATAGGCAACATAAGAGGGGGATTTGCCGTCACTATAGATATAGTAAGCACTCTAAGGAAATTAATTTCTGTTTGTAAATATACACTTTTGGAGTATAATCTTCTCTTTCTCTAGACTACTTTACTATCCATCTGATTTGCCCTAAGATAAAAGCAAATAAAACTCATACCGACTTCGGATTTGTCAGTTGCCGATACCAACTGAAGATAAAGAAGAATTCTTGAAAACAACCCAGTGTGCTTTTGCAAGACCTAAAAATTACGTAAGGGTAGGGGGAACCTATCAGAGAGACTCGTCTTCTGGAATCTCATGTATATGAACTGATTATTCTTATATAGCCGTCATGAACTGTTGAAGCCAGAACGAAAGAGAAACAAGTCGAGGAGTAGGGGGAATAAATTTCTCAATACGCAATCCCCAGGAACCACCTGAGTTCGGTGTTTTTATAGATAGTTTTTCCTAATTGTTGTTAGTTATTAAAGATTCATTGTGTTTACGGAGTAGAGGACAACGCACCAATGCCTACTGTTAACACCCAAACTGAAAACCTGAACACCAAATTCACGGCTGATATGGTGCGAACCTATCTGCGGGAAATTGGTCGTGTACCACTGCTAACCCGTGAGCAAGAAATTGTCTTTGGGAAGCAGGTGCAACAAATGATGAAACTTGTCGAAGCGAAAGAAGCTTTGACAAAGAAATTGCACCGCGAACCGAGTTTACCAGAGTGGGCAAACCATGTTAAACAATCAGAAACCGATGTCAAGCAAACGGTAGCTCAAGGTAAACGGGCGAAGCAAAAAATGATTGAAGCGAATTTACGCTTAGTCGTAGCGATCGCCAAGAAATACCAGAAACGCAACATGGAATTTCTCGATTTAATTCAAGAAGGAACACTTGGGTTAGAAAGAGGTGTAGAGAAATTTGACCCCACACGCGGCTATAAATTCTCAACCTACGCTTACTGGTGGATTCGCCAAGCGATTACCCGCGCGATCGCTCAACAAGGGCGCACCATTCGTTTACCGATTCACATTACCGAAAAACTCAATAAAATCAAAAAAGTTCAGCGCGAACTAGCCCAAACATTAGGGCGTTCTCCTACACCCGCTGAAATCGCCAAAGAACTGGAATTAGAACCAGTCCAAATTCGAGAATATCTGAATATGGCGCGTCAGCCAGTTTCTTTAGATGTGCGTGTTGGTGATAACCAAGACACCGAACTGCAAGAAATGTTGGAAGATGATGGGCCATCACCAGAGTATTACACCACCCAAGAGTTCTTGCGCCAAGACCTCAACACCTTGTTAGCCGAACTCACACCCCAACAGCGGGAAGTGTTGGCTCTGCGCTTTGGTTTAGAGGATGGTAACGAATTGTCCTTGGCGAAAGTTGGTGAAAGATTGAATCTTAGCCGCGAACGTGTTCGTCAACTCGAACACCAAGCACTGGCTCATTTGCGTCGCCGCCGCGCCAACGTTAAAGAATACGTTGCTAGTTAATTGCAGAATCAATAACTCGATAACGGTGATGCGCCTCCTGAATTCAGGGGGCGTTTTTTTAGTAAGTATAGTGCGATCGCTTGCAATATCGAAACATTCTATAGATTAAAATTCAGTGATAACGTTCACGATGTTATTTGTTGCATCATACCCAAAATAAGTAGGATAAGTACCATCACCCCAACCAGAATGAAATGCAATTACATTGGCTTGAGTTGAGCTATTTACACAAATATTTGCCCAAGCCCATGTATCGCTATAGTTTTTTTGTAACTCGCATTCAATTTGGTAAGTTAAATCTTCTGCTCTTGTTTTTGTAGAATAAGCAGAATACATTGATTCATTAATAATTTCAGCAGCATCAGCATCCATAAAGCAACCTGTTCCAGAGTCAACACCATATCCAAAAATCTCTCCTTCAGCAAGCAAACTTAAGTTTTCATATTCATCACAAGTCGTAGCCATTTCCCACCTTACAGGAGTTTGTTGGCTAATACAGAGCATGGCATAAGCCACTCTTCGGTCATTATTCTTTTGAAGATGAGCAACACTTAAAATCACTGGATAACGACCTGGTGTTAAAGTAACTTTAAAGGGTTCTCTATCTGGATTAACCAGAGGATCGCAAGCTACTAATCTCCCTGAAGTTAAAACTAATTCTCCAATATTATAAGTATTAAAAATAATTTCATTAGGCTCAGAACTAGCAACTTGCTGATTTTGAAAAGCTTGTACGAATTTGATATAATCCATCTGTCAAATATTCTATATTTCTAAGTTTTTTCAAATATTATCATATGCAATATTATTAAACTTAATGGACACGCAGTAAAATCTACATATATTTTCCACATATATTTATTTTTATCCTACCAAAGTGAGACAAGCAGGTTAGATTCATTATTTTCAATTTCTAGGAATTTTAGTGTGGAGGCTAACTCGATAATTTCTCCACAAAACTCTGATGTTCTGGTGTAGATAATCCTTCCTGTAAAGTGGCTAAAACGTGAGCTAAGTCCCCTGATAATAATGCTGACTTTGCTAACCACAACCCTGGAAATACTTGAGAGCAAACTACATCATCTGAATTTGGTTCAAGTTGAATATACTCGCCTGCATTTAACCTAAACCAATCGAATTGGTTGTCGTAAACTCGCCAAACTAAATATTCTTGTACTTGATTACGACGATAGACTTTGAGTTTTTCATGCAAATCATAAGAAGCACTAGAAGCAGCAATCTCTACAATTAATTCTGGCGCACCTTCAACATAATCATCTTGGGTAATTCTTGACTGTCCACCTTGTTCTATTCTCAGAAGTGCGTCTGGTTGTGGTTCGTTATCAGCATCTAATAAAACAGTGGTATTATCCAGGGTTTCCACTCCTGGGGTAGCAGCTTCATAAGCGACTAACCAGCCCATAATGCGGCTATGGGGTTTACCGTGTTTTTTTGCGCGTACAGGAGAAGCCACGTAAACAACTCCTTCAATTAATTCTGCTTTTTTGAGATTTGGCATAGCGTGGTAGCGACGCTCAAATTCCGCACGGGTGAGCCTGTCACCATTTTCTAAAGGTGGAGTTATCAACAGTTCAGAAGTCTTGTCAGCAGATATCATATAAATAATTTCCTGAGCCTCTTGTCTCTGCTTTTCCGTTACTCTACACCCAACAGATGAAATTTTCATCTTTTGCGGAATGCAGAGCTTGGCTGTTGTAGCTGATTATAGTTAACTCAATCGACAACGAGAATATCAATATTTGTAAAGAATGAGCTATCAAAAGTTATCAAAATATTTCATTTAAAAAATACATCACCCGATAGGGTGATTCTATTGGGTGAAGAGTAAATTCTATAAGTGATGATAGTGTGAGTTTATCGTCAAATATTCCACAAAGCTTCTTTTTTTGACGAATTTTTATTTTGAAAAAACTAAATCAAACTATCGACGGAACCTTGAACGATACACAGTTGGTTATGGTTTAAGTGAGTCGCAGAGGAGACAGTTAATTTCGTAACAGGAGTGGTCGGGTGCTTAACAATATTTCTAAATTCTTATCCCCTCGCCAGCTAACAATTTCTGTTGTTGGCTTAGTTTTAACCGCTGGTGTTGTCAGTGAGCAGACTAAACCTGTACTTAGCAAACAATTACAAACAGCCACAACTTCAGCATCTGTGGATGGTAATTTTTCCAGATTGACAAGTCATCAATATATTAGTTCTGAGAATTCGTTGTTGTCGCGGCTGAGAGAAATTCAAGAACAGCGATCGCCACAACAAACAGTAGCTTTTGAGAGTGAAATTATAGATTCTGAATCTAGAGATATATCTCCTAGACACTATCAAAAAGCAGGTAAAGAAACCGGAGTGATGCCTAAGAGAAATATTCCCACAAAAGATGGAGTTTATCTCTATGGACAATCACCAACACCAAACCAAATTGGTCAAGGCTATATCGTATTTCAGAAGCAGCAAGGTAAAGTAACTGGTGCGTTATATATGCCTAGCTCTGAATTTAGTTGTTTTCAAGGCACAATTGATAAATCTGGTGAGTTGGCAATGACTGTCAATGGCTCACAAGATGAAGTAAGTAGCTCAGATGTAGCTACAACCAGTACAATCCCATCTATTTCTGATGATGAGTTCAACAATTATGCTTACTCAGTAGCATTACAAGACTATCATCCGATTCAATCGCTTAGTCCTAGCGATCGCCGCATTTTACAGATGTGTCAAGCTGAATTATAAAGTATGAAGTATGAAATTTATTATGTACTAAACATTTCAGACTTCACACTTAATTAAAATTCAATTCCTGGTTGAGCTTTCACACCTTGGTCACGGAAAGGATGTTTGATTAAGGTCATTTCGGTTACTAAGTCAGCACGCTCAATTAAAGCTGCGGGTGCGCCTCTACCTGTGAGAATTATGTGTTTTGATGGTGGTTTTTCTGCCAAGCCTGCTAAAACTTCTTCTATTTGTAAATAAGCCATTTTTAAGGCGATATTAATTTCATCCAACAGTACCAACTGAAAATCTGGGTTGCGGATGTATTCTAAAGATTTTTCCCAAGCTGCTTGCGCTTTTTCGAGGTCGCGATCGCGATCTTGAGTTTCCCAGGTAAAGCCTTCACCCATCGCGTGAAATTCAAGTTGGTCTTCCCAATAGCTGAAAACCTGTTTTTCCGAGGGTTCCCACGCGCCTTTGATGAACTGGACGATCGCCACTTTATAGCCATGACCAAGCGATCGCAACACCATTCCCAGCGCCGCAGTAGTTTTGCCTTTACCGTTACCAGTATTAACAATCACTAACCCCTTCTCTGGGACAGCTTGTGCTATGCGCCGATCTTGGATTTCTTTACGGCGCTGCATTTTTTGGCGATACTGCTCGTCATTCAGCTTAGAATCATTATTTAGGGATGAGGACATTACTTCATCAATCAAGCGTTCGATTTCTCTATCTGATTCTAATTCTTCTGGTGTATCTTTGCTCATCAACATTTTATGAAAATAACTACTAGAGGAAATAGGACTGTAGCGAACAAAAGAGACAAGGGAGAAAAGGAGGACACGGAAGACAAGGACGAGAGATTTTTATAAATTATTTACGATAGCTATACAATAATTTACTGATAGAAGCGGACGCAGAGATTTTATCTAAAATGACAGTAAACTTCTAATTTATTTGATAATGATGCTTTAAAAATTACTATAAACATTAGTCATAGAAGTATAATTTTACGGCTCTTATCAATAATTCAATATTTTTATTAAAGCATTTTTTATATAAAGTTTTGTAGTAACTTTGACGAGATTTAATAACACCAACTTTTTAAAGAAGTCGGTGTTGTTTTTATTAACAGACAAACCGATAGGTGATATCAGCCGAAACAATGGGTTCTTTAAATGTCTTAAATGTCAATTGATGTAAAAATAAATTCCTTAAGTATCTTAACTGTCCTTGTTCAAGAATTGAAGATTTGATATGTTTAGTCAACGAGTAAAGAACATCAAAATATGTTTACTGTTCTAATGACTACTCTCCCAACCATAACACACGAAAATAGGTGCTAAAAATATGCCTACTGCTAATATTGTAGTTAATAATCAAGTTGCTGAAGTTTATTTTCCGACTGATAGCAATGTTAGTGCTACAGTAACAAGTCACTCGCAATTGACACAGAGAGTAACTTTCTTTACTGATAGTCAAGAACTGTATAAATTTGAAGGAAGTGGAGAGAAACAGCTTCTAGGTTCAGTTCAAAATAGATTTGATTCACCTTTTAAAATAAAAGTTGAATCTCAAGGAGACGGAAATTGGGTTAGTTCCGATTTAAGAACTGGCGGCCCATATCAAATAGGTTCTACTAATTTTCTGATAGTAGTTGCTGAAAATGGAGATGATACCGATTATAACGACACCGTAATTCAATTTAGTTGGAAAACAAGTTATTAGTGTAGGTATAGCATTGATAATCTTGGCATTTCAGTTAATCTCTTAATTCTCAGCTTATTGATAAGCCTGCGTAAGCAGGTTTATTGCATTTTCATACTGAAATGATATAAGAATTTGAAAAAATGAATACAAACTTCAATATATGACTCATCATTTTTGATTTGGGTAAAAAATCAGTACACTCATTCCAGTAGGGGTGCGTTACGGCTTACGCCTAACACATTAAAAGCCTTGTAGTAGATGTGTATTTCAAAAGTAAAATATGAGTCTTATAGAAATCAATCAAGGTGATATTACTCAATTATCAGTGGATGCAATTGTTAACGCAGCTAATAGTTCTTTATTAGGTGGTGGTGGTGTTGATGGTGCAATTCATCGCGCCGCAGGGCCAGAATTACTGGCAGAATGTCGAGAGTTAAGGGGTTGTGCAACTGGTGAGGCGAAGATTACAAAAGGTTATAACTTGCCAGCAAAATGGGTAATTCATACAGTTGGGCCAGTGTGGAAAGGCGGAAATTATGGAGAGGATGAGTTGTTAGCTAGTTGTTACCGTCACAGTTTGGCTTTAGCGGAACAATACCAAGTTAAAACTATTGCTTTTCCAGCTATTAGTACAGGTGTTTATAATTTCCCGATGGAACGCGCTTGTAAAATTGCGATCACCGAAGTTAAAAAGTTTTTACTCCAAACAAGCTCCCTAGAACAAGTGATTTTCGTCTGTTTTGGTCAAACTGCATTCGATTTATACAGCAAGACGATGCAAGAAGTTACTGAAACATAGTTAACATTAGATTCGGCGCGTTTACTGTTCGGGAGTGCAAAATGTCAAAACAGCGTGGTCAAAAAATCGCACCTACACCCATACCAACCAATATTGGGGTAGTAGATTTAATTAATAATTATTTCACAGCCTACAATTCAGCACGTTTGCGGGAAGTCTGCCAACTCCTGAGTCAAGATGTCCTGCAAGATGGCGTGACGGTGGGCGTTAGTCTTTCTGGTGCGATGACACCAGCAGGATTTGGAGTTTCAGCATTAGCACCTTTAATTCGCAACGGTTTCATCGACTGGATGATTAGCACTGGGGCGAATCTTTACCATGATATGCACTATGGGTTAGGCTTTGAACTATTTGCGGGGAATCCATTTTTGGATGATGTGAAACTGCGGGAAGAAGGTACTATCCGCATTTATGACATTATCTTTGGCTACGATGTTTTGTTAGAAACCGATGCTTTCATTCGCAAGATTTTGCAAGCTGAACCTTTCCAAAAGCGAATGGGAACAGCAGAGTTTCATTATCTTTTAGGTAAGTATGTCCGAGAAGTCGAAAAGCAATTGGGAGTGCAGCATTCTTGCTTGCTGGCGACAGCTTATGAATATGGCGTACCAATTTACACTTCCTCGCCTGGGGATAGTTCCATTGGGATGAACGTTGCAGCTTTGGCGTTAGAAGGTTCGCAATTAATTTTAGATCCCGCCATTGATGTGAATGAGACAGCTGCGATCGCCTACAATGCCAGAGAGGGAAACGGTAGAAGCGCGGCAGTAATTCTTGGCGGCGGTAGTCCCAAAAACTTCTTACTCCAAACTCAACCGCAAATTCATGAGGTACTAGGATTAGAAGAACGCGGACATGATTTCTTTGTCCAGTTTACTGATGCGCGTCCTGATACTGGCGGTTTGTCTGGGGCGACTCCATCCGAGGCGGTCAGCTGGGGTAAAATTGACCCAGAAGAGTTACCCAGCACAATTGTTTGTTATACCGATAGCACGATCGCCTTACCCTTAGTTACAGCTTATGTAATGAATCAATGTGCGCCTCGTCCCTTAAAGCGGTTGTACGATCAGCGGGAAGCAATGTTAAGCACCCTACAAAAAGATTATCTCGCAGCTAAAACGCAACCATCGGATAAAGTACCTACAGCAATGGCTGAAGATGCAGCCAAAGGTGTTACAACTTATCCTTGCGGTAGATTAATTCCGAATAATCAATAATCGAAAAGGTAAAAGGTAAAAGTTAAAACAATAAATCTTTTGACTTTTACCTTTTTACTTTTTACTTTTTCCCAGTAGCAGATAAGTTGTCATTTGCTGCTGATGGGGAATTTCTATTTCATCCTGTGGTTCTAGAATAAATTCATCACGTATATATTCGTAAGCAGTAGCGCTAACTTGAATAGTGTCGGCTAAACTTTGAGACTCGATAGATTTAGCAATATTGATTGTGTCTATTAAACCAAGTGCAGCTGCTGTGACGACTCCTGTATGGATACCGACGCAAATTTTCAGGTTTTGCTGATTTTCTATATTAAATGTGGCGATCGCATTTTGCATATCTAACGCCATTTGCGCTATAGCTTGGGCATGATCTGAGCGTTTTGTAGGTAATCCCCCAATCACTATATACGCTTCATTGATGGTTTTGATTTTTTCTAAACCGTAGCGATTACAAAGACGATCGAAATTGGCAAAAATTGGACAGAGTAAATTAACTAATTGCATCGCACTTTCCAAAGCTGAAATTTCGTTTAAACCGACAATATCTGCACATAAAACAGTCACATTAATCACATCTGCGGCTGTACCCTCTATTGGTGTTTGGAGATTATTAGATGTCAATGCTGGTATTCTTGCTTGCCAGAGTTGTTCTGTTTGTGCTTCCTGTTGCTGCAATGCTGCTTCTAATGCTACTCGCCTTGTAATATTACGAAAAATCCCACGAGTTGCTACTGGTATGCCATGAGCAAATTTACAATTTATATTACCTTCTAAAAAAACTGTTTGACCATTTTTAGCAATGAAAGCCGCCTTAACTTGGTCTAACTGTTCTCCTGACATTAAACGATAAAACATTTGTCGACAATGTTCTTGAGAATCAGGATGTATAATGTCAAATACATTCATTTGCTCCACTTCTGCGGCGCTGTATCCTAATGTTTGACACCATGTTCGATTAACATATAAAAATCGTCCATACGCATTAACAGACTGAATTAAATCATTAGCATTTTCACAAATATCACGGTATCGAGATTCACTTTCTAACAAATCATCTTCTGCTTGTTTGCGTTTCATAAAATGAGCGATTTGACTACTGACAGAAACCATCATTTGTAACAAGTCTGCATCTTTGGGTTGGACATCGCGGCTAAAAAAAGTCATCACTCCTAAAATTTTATTGTCGTCTAGGATGGGGAACCCAAATGCTGAACGTAATCCCGCTGTGACAGCAGTGGGCGATCGCTGTAAATCTCCATAGTCTAAAATATTTTTAATCCATAAAGCAGAACGTCTTTCCCAAATTTGTCCAGGTAGTCCCACACTCGGAAGATATGTAGTTTGCCATGTCACAGCTTTAAATTCACGCACTGCTACGAGTCGGCTTGACCAAATTTCTACGCATCTTAATACTGCATCATCACTTTCTTCTGGCACATTTGTACTAATATATTCACTTGTTGTCCATAATTCCCCTACATCCCACTCTAAATTTTGACAAATTGCCTGTAAAATTTCTGGTATTGCCTGTTGAATATTGTGTGATTCTGAGAGAATTCGGGTAATAGCATATTGGGCAACATGACGTTGTTCTCGACGCTGGCGACTCGTAATATCTCGACCAAGATAAATAATATCTTCTAAAACTTCATTTTTTTTCTGCATCACTGTACAAGAAAAAGCTACTAGCACTTTTTCTCGCGTTTTTTTGCGGCAAACAACTTCAAAATGCTGTAAATCTCGGTTGATTTTGCTGTAATGATTAATAATCCTGAGTAATAAAAAATTGTCATCAAATATCAAAGATATTGGTTTATTGATTAATTCTTCTTCGGAAAAATCAAACAACTTTTGCGCTGCCGGATTAACTTGCTTAATTTTGCCTGTATTGGTAGTTATCAATAAGGCATCTGCCATTGAATTGATAACTGTATCCATATAATTTTTATATGTTACCAGTGTCATTGACAGCAGACTAGTAGCGTTAGTTAATTTTGATAAATCTTGTTTTGATTGAAATTTTTCTGTAACATCTTCAATAAAAATTATCAATCTTATTTCCGATAGCTTTTCGCTAGATTCACCAATAATATATATGTTGATATAAATATCCGGTTGATTCTCACAAGTTCTTCTAATTGCTACTAATTCAAAACTTGCTTGTTGACCTTGGATGATAGATTTTAATATCTCTTCTTTGCCAATAAATTCAGGAAACCCTAAACGAATATCTGTGCCTAAAATCACCGCTTCTGGTTGCAGGGCAAAGCGCTGTACTTGCTCAGATTTATCTACAATACAGAAATGAACATCTAGTTCTAAATATTCAAATTTACGTAAAGTCGAATATTTATTAAAAATCTGCTCGACTACTTCGTGTTTCATTATGTTCTTGAGTAAGTAATGCAATTATTTAATATTTCATTCCCTCAAGACTCAAGACTAAAGCCTCTAGTCCTAGTATTTACATTTCAGTACCAGTTATAATTCTATAGTTTATTCATCAAAGATTTAACAATTTAAGATACTGTGTGATAGCGATCGCGTAACCAACTGAGGCGAACTTCTAACCGTTCCAGACTCTCAGGATGTTGTTGCCCAATAATGAAATTCCACATTACGCCTTGAAAAGTCCGCGCTTCAATAAACAAATCTAATATTTCCTGATCTATCACTAGATCATAACCATTCAATGCCGCCGTGGCACGTTCTATGTCCGTACCAAAGACATAGCTAGAAGCAATAAAACAGGCAATATCCCAAGCAATGTGACCAATAAACGTATCTTCCCAATCTGTCCATAGTACTCCGCGTGTGGTGTTAAGCACATTAGAAAAATTGGAGTCTCCATGAAGCGGTTGCATCGGTAACTGAAGTTGCTGAAATCGACTTTTGAGATGATGATTTACTGCTTGCAACATTTGGGCATCACTGAGGCTGAATGCTGCTTGAGATATGAGAGTAGACAGCAAACTCTCAGACTCATTTAAAGGATCTAAAACTGTCAATTCACCTGCAAAGTCTACTAAAGCTTCATGACAATCTCGTAAAGTCTGTCCAACAATAGTTGCGTCTGGTAGTTCATCTATTTCTTCGACAAATTCCCAAAAACTTAGAACTAATCCATTATGCTGATGCGGCCCTGGTTGAATGAGGTTGGTTGGACTCACCACAGGTGCGCCTGCTGCGGCTAAATAACTAGCTACGGCGACTTCTTTGGCAAACCAAGCATCACCAAAGCGCACTGTACCCGTTGTAGTTGCTATACGTGCAACTACAGGGACAGGCTGTAAATGAATCACCAAATTGCTTCTGTCTTGCAGAATCACAGCCTCATCAAAATTCAGCCCTTGTTGTTTGGCGACTGCACAAGCGGCCTTGATAGCATTTTCGAGACGAGACTTTTCCGATGGACTAGTCATGATGGCGAAAGCAGAAAACTTCAGTTAGCTGGATGCTATTTTAGGATTTCGTCTAGCAAGTTTCTTGCTGGTTGGGCTTTTGTTAATGCGGCTTGATGGTCACTGTAAGCCTTAACTAGACGTACTAGACCACTTACCCCAGCCTTGAGTGATTCCAACTCCTCACCAGCCAATAGTTCACCATCTAGCATTCTTTGGACTAAAGGTTTAATATCGCCGACTTCCTGACGAACTTTTTGCAGTTTTTCAACGCTACTGAGTAAAGCTTTCAGCGAGTTCAGGATATTATCAATATCTTGGACATCCTCTACTGGTTCGGGCGCATCTTGAACCGTGACTGTATCTTCGGTATTTGAAGCTACAGCAGGTTCTTGAGTAGAAGTTTCTCCTTTCGCCCCGTTGGATTTTGCCATGAATATTTCCTCAAGAATTTTTCCCAGTCTATCGTTAAACCCATCATCTAGTGTGTGAACTCAGTTGGCGAATAATTTTTCCGCATGAGGAAGGATGACCGAGATCGCAGCACAAAATGGCTTGTCCTGATTGGCATTTTTTCTGAGGCTATTTGATTTATACTTTTAGATTCGTCTGAAATTATCGAAAAGAGCAGTTTGAAAGTTGTATGTCCAGCCTAAGTCCTGACATGGTACGCGTTTATTTACGAGAGATTGGCCAGTTCCCTTTACTCACCTCAGACCAAGAAATAACTTATGGCAGGCAAGTACAGCAAATGATTGCCGTTGAGGAGCAGAAAAAGCAACTTAGTCAACAATTGCATCGGGAACCGAAGTTAGCAGAATTAGCAGATTTTGTCAACAAAAGTGAAGCTGAAGTTACTCAAATACTTCAGCTTGGTCAGAGAGCTAAACAAAAAATGGTGACAGCAAACCTCCGACTGGTGGTTTCTATCGCCAAAAAATACCAGCGTCGCAATCTGGAGTTATTGGATTTGATTCAAGAAGGTGCGATCGGGTTACAACGAGGTATAGAAAAGTTTGATCCCAACCGTGGCTATAAGTTATCAACTTACGCCTACTGGTGGATTAGTCAAGCTATCACCAGAGCGATCGCCGAAAAATCCCGTACTGTTAGACTACCAATTCACGTTAACGAAAAACTCAATCAAATTAAAAAAGTCCAGCGAGAATTGTTTCAAACCCTTGGTCGCCGCGCTACTGTTACAGAGATTGCTCAAAAATTGGATATACAAGCAAGCCAAATTCGAGAATATCTCAGTGCTGCTAGTTCAACAATTTCTTTAGATTTAAAAGTGGGGGATAACCAAGACACAGAACTCAGTGAACTTTTAAGTGATGATGGCATCTCACCCAATGAACAAATTACTCAAGAAATGCTACGCCAGGACTTGGATAATTTGTTAGCTTCACTCAAACCCGTACAACGTGAAGTCTTAATTTTGCGCTTTGGACTTTTAGACAATCAAGAACGCAGTTTGGCTCAGATTGGCGAAAAGCTCAATGTTAGCCGAGAACGAGTTCGTCAAATTCAGCAGCAAGCTATGAATATTTTGCGTCGTCAACAACCAGAAATGGGACAATATTTATCTTCCTAATATTTAGTGCTAAGTTACCGAACTTTGCTCAACGCGGGGAACCCGCGCACGCAAGTTCTCTCCGCACGCAAGTTCTCGCTGATTGCTGAGTCAGAAAAAGAGTTCATGTACAGACGTTGTATACAACGTCTGTACATGATTTATAGGGTTCAGCTTCATACTCCTTGCAGAGATAGCGCACCCAAAATTGCGATCGCATACTCTAACCACTTAGGCACACGCAAGCTGCGATGGCTCAACAGTCGGTGATAGCCTAGACAAACTCCAATACTGCCAAATAGCCAGTGTAGAAACAACGCTACAGCTAATGCAGACCATGAAAAACACCACGGTGCTAATAATGCCAGGGCATGAATTATCCCAAAAAATACTACAGTTAGCCAATCCAGACGCAACGCCTGGGGATTATCTGAGTAAGCCCTGATTGTATTAAATTTCACAAACACTCCTCATCCCAATTTAAAATTCAAAAAGTAAAACTTTGACTTTTTACTTTTGCCTTTTTACCTTTGCCTTCCTTACACCCAATCTCTAGGCTGGAGAAAAACTTCTGTCAGTTCTGCTTCCGGGCTTCCTGCTTCTGGTTCATAGCAATATTCCCAACGAGCTAAAGGTGGTAAAGACATGAGAATCGATTCAGTCCTTCCCTTTGTTTGCAGCCCGAAAACTGTACCTCTGTCGTAGACTAAATTAAACTCAACGTAACGACCCCGACGGTAAAGTTGAAAATGACGCTGGCGATCGCCATACTCTGTTTGTTGTCGTCGTTCTACAATGGGTACGTAAGCAGGTAAAAAAGCTTGACCGCAAGACTGCACAAAAGCAAAAATATCTTCCCAGTTACGCTCTACATTGCCCACTTTTTGGCTGTAAATTGCCGCTGGAGTATCTACTTGACAGCCAACATAAAGCTGACTACTAGCATCTTGATAATCGAAGAAAATTCCGCCAATACCTCGCTGTTCTTGGCGATGCTGTAAATAAAAGTATTCATCACACCAACGTTTAAAGGTTGGATAATATTCTGCATGATGAACATCACAAGCATTTTTTAGTGTCTGATGAAAGTGAACAGCATCCTCTTTAAAGGTATAATATGGTGTTAAATCAGCCCCACCACCAAACCACCAAATCGGGCCAGCCTCAAAGTAGCGATAGTTGAGATGTACGGTGGGTACATAAGGATTACGAGGATGCAGCACCATTGAAGTTCCTGTGGCAAAAAAGTCATGTCCAGCAGCTTCTGGACGTTGCGCCAAAATAGCAGGCGGTAAGCTTTTCCCCCACACTGCGGAAAAGTTTACGCCACCCTGCTCAAACACCCGCCCTTCTCGAATCACGCGAGTACGTCCTACTCCCCCTTCTTCTCGCTCCCAATAATCTTGTTGAAAGCGTGCTTCCCCGTCCAGTTGCTCTAACCCTGTGCAAATCTCATCCTGTATGTTCTGCATGAATTGTTGCACTCGTTGTCGTGAATCCTTGGGTATGGTGTTGGTAGGTGATGCCAGGAATGTTGTGTGATTTGGAGATACTTGCAGAGAACGATCAGAATGACGGCGCATGGTAAAACCTCTAAAACTTCGAGTAAGTGTAATTGCTACCACTTAATAACTCTATAGTTATGAACGAGATTTAGTTCGGGGAAGTTGCAAAAGTTAATAAATTGTCTAAAATCCTGCCATCTCAAGCTTTTAGATTGTCAGATATTGCATCTAGACCCTAGTAATTTCCGACTTTACTAAAGGATTGTAAAGAGGTCTAGTCAAAAAATGCTACCTATTATAACTTGATAGCTATAAAGTTATTTACTGAATTACCGCATTACTTATGGTTAATACTCTACCCAAACCAGGAATTAAAACCCCCAGCAAAGAAACTGTACTCACGCCTCGGTTTTATACAACAGATTTTGAAAAAGCTGCCAACCTAGATTTATCTGCTCAAGATACAGAATTGCAGGCGATGTTAGCCGAGATGCGAGCAGACTACAACCGTCACCACTTTGTCCGAGATGAAGCATTTGAGCAATCATGGGAACACATTGACGGCGAAGCGAGACAAGCGTTTATTGAGTATTTAGAGCGCTCTTGCATTTCTGAATTTTCTGGCTTTTTGCTGTTCAAGGAATTATCCCGCAAGTTGAAAAATTGCAGTCCCCTATTAGCAGAGATGTTTCAATTAATGGCGCGGGATGAAGCTCGCCACGCCGGCTTTCTCAACAAAGCAATGGGGGATTTTAAACTTTCCCTAGATTTAGCCACGGTGACTAAAACCCGCACCTATACGTTTTTCCCAATAGAGTGGGTACTGTATACCGTTTACCTATCAGAAAAAATCGGCTATTGGCGTTACATCATTATTTACAGACATCTAGAACAGCACCCAGAAAACCAGTTTTACCCCATATTCCGCTACTTTGAGAGTTGGTGTCAGGACGAAAACCGCCACGGGGATATATTTAAGGCGCTGTTACGTTCTCAACCGCAACTATGGAACAACTGGAAAGCTAAACTGTGGAGTCGCTTTTTTTTGCTATCGGTATTTGCTACCCACACAATGACAGTTCATGAACGGTCTGGTTTTTACAAATCATTAGGACTTGATGCGACAGAATTTGACCGCCAGGTTGTGCAGAACACAAATGAAACAGCCGGACGGGCTTTTCCGGTGATGTTAAATACCGAACATCCCCAGTTCTTCACTCGATTACAACGCTGTGCGGGTTACAACTTAAAAATTGCCAACATTGAGCGCAGTTCTCAGTCAAAATTTATCAAGCTGATGCGTAAACTACCATTAATTGCCGCTATTGTTGGGAATCTATTGTTGCTTTACCTGATCAAACCCATTGATACTGAGAATTTGCGAGCAACCGTGCGTTAGTTTTGGGAAAAGTTTCCCAATTAGGATAACAACCTCCCAATATTTTTTAAAGGAGGTTGTTGCCGTATTTTATTGACAACTTAATTTGTGTAGCGATCGCTCATAATTCAATCATGAACGCTACCATCAGGCATGATGGCTCCTTGAAAATCAGCATTTGTGAGAATCGCCCCTGTTAAGTCTGCGCCTTGCAGATTTGCTTTTCGCAGAACTGCACTATCGAGATTGGCATAACTCAAGTCTGCATTTTTTAAACTAGCTCCACTTAAATCTGCGGCTAAGTTACCCCACTGAATTGTCTTACTCAAATTAGCACGGCACAATTTGGCTTGATCTAAATTAGCGTGATGCAAAGACACGGCTCTGAGGTCAGCGTAACTTAAATCTGCTCCACTCAAAACCGCATATCCTAAATCTGTGCGCTGGTTAGAACTAGGGCGTAAATCTACCTGAAATAGCAACGCACGAGATAAGTTTGCCCCATGCAAATTCGCGCCACACATACTAGATTTAATTAAGTTAGTTTCTTCTAACCGAGTATTGACTAATTTCGCACCTGTTAAATCAGCTTCTCGCAGCACAGCACGATATAAGTCTGCTTCACTTAAATCTATACCCCAAAGAATAGATTCACTCAAGTCCGCTTCTCGTAAACAAGCTTGGCTGAGATTCGTTTTACCCAATCTTGTTTGACGCAAGTCAGCATAGCTAAAATCTGCACCTGTAAGATTGGCATTAGTTAATTCGGCTTCTTTTAAATTGAGTTTTTGGAAGTTTCTTTTGCCAGCAATATATGATTTGAGAATTTCATTTATATTCATAAATTAATGTTAAAAATTCTAGGTTGAAGAAATTACTTTATGGGTTCTGGAAAATCTTAGACGCGCAAGTAGTTTCCCGCAAGGTACCACAGAGGCACAGAGTCAGAAGAGTTGGAGAGGTTTTTTCGTTAGTCCTAAAAATTTTATTGTAGTTAATTAAGCATGATGTTCTGGGAAAAACAGCCTAGATGCAGCAGCCTTAGCCACAATGCAGATTTAGCGCTCAATTCACCACACTGTTGCTACTAGACCTTAGCCGTCAAATCTGCCATCAATTCTGCAACAGACATGATACGCTCAGGATGACTAACATTAGCACCTGAAAAAATTAAACCATGTTCTACATCACCACGGGCGGCTTGAGCTAAAGCATTCAACAAGCAATAGGTTTTGCCTTTATCTCGAAATAAACAAGTTTCTAAACAGTTGGCAATACACCGCCGTTCCTGTAATGAATCTGTTATGATTTGCTCGGCAAAAGAATTGCGTAAAGCCCGACTAGGTTTGCCAACGGGGCTGGGTACTGTGACGATATCTGCTAAATTTGCTTGCAAATGACGTTCTTTATAACGTTGATTGGCATCACATTCAATTGTCGTAATAAAGCGAGTACCAATTTGCACGCCATCCGCCCCAATTGCTAACATTTGATTAATATCGTGGCGATCGCTAATTCCCCCTGTCACAATCAAAGGTATCCTCGCACCCATCGTCTCTATTAAATAATCTCGAATTTGCGAAATCACCCACCCAATGGAAAACCCCGGAACATTTATCTGTTCACATTGGGTAAAATGTCCGCCCACCTTCTGGCAATTTTCTACAATTAAAGCATCGGGTAAACGATTATATCGACTTTTCCAAGTCTGACAAAGAAACTGAGCCGCCTCGACATTGGCTATAGTCGGTACAAGGGCAACATCAGGAAAATCAACAGTATATTCTGGTAAAGTTAAAGGCATTCCTGCCCCAGTCACAATTAAATTTGCGCCCTCGGCTGCGGCGGTTGTTGCTAATTTTGAGTAATCTTTCGTCCCTACAAGAATATTTACCCCAATTACTCCATCTGGGCTGATACTCCTGGCTTGAGACAATTCATCGATGAGTGCGAGTCGATTGGCGGCGAAAAAACTACTACGTTTGCGTTGATTAAAGTAAGGAGAATCTAAACCTAGCCCCAGCGAAGCAATTATCCCTACACCGCCAGCATTGGCAACTGCGCCAGCTAATTGTGCGCCAGATACCCGTACTGCCATTGCTGCTTGCATGATAGGATAACGGGCAATATGTTTACCAATCTGCAAGGGATGAAGCATCGGGGACATTTGATAATTACTCATTCTTAACTAAATAACTGAAGAGTAATTTTATCATCTCCGTGTGACTTTGATTGAGCCGTTATCTGTGTGTATGTTTCCGGTTCTTTCCCCACCCTGGAAAAAATTAGAGACGCGAAATTTCGCGTCTCTACAAAAATTACAACCTAGCTAAAACTGGTTGACTATCTACCGCACTCATAGAATTTGAGTCTGTATCTGTGCAGTAGATTTCGCAGGAGTTATTGGGACTTTCTATTAGTTTGATTTTGTAAAGCTGCGCTCCTAGGTTTTGGATGGGCGATCGCAGTAAATTACTAATATACAGGGCGATATTTTCCGCAGTCGGCACAACCTCCGCAAAATAAGGCACATCTTTATTCAAAAAGGTGTGATCAAATGGTTCTACCACATAATCGGCGATCGCTTGATGCAATGCACCTAAATCAACAATCATCCCGGTGCGCTGATCAATTTCGCCTTTCACAGTCACTTCTAAATGATAGTTGTGTCCGTGGCCGTTAGTCCGAGCGCATTTACCATAAATCTCAGTGTTATCTTCTAAGCTAAGATCAGGATGTGCCAACCGATGGGCAGCGCTGAAGTGAGTACTGATACTGAGGTAAGCTTCCATTGAGTTTCCCATATAATCTGCCCAAAGTTCAGGATGTTCAAATAACTGTACGCGGACTACAGGCAAGTGGGGTGCTAACCGCCGCCAGATAACCCGTGCAATATTTTCAGTGGTGGGGAGAGTTTCTTGAAATTCTGCCCAGATATCATTGAGATAAGAAAAATCTAGAACGCTGGTAACTTCGCGTTTAATTACTTGTTTAACATCAGACAAATTCAGCACCATACCATACTTATCTAGTTCCCCAGCTAGGGAAATAAATAAAACATAGTTATGTCCATGTCCAGGAAATTTTGAGCCAGCACCAAATTTCTCAAAATTCTCAGCTTCACTCAGTTCGGGTAGCCAATAGCGATGACTAGCCGAAAATTGAGCGCGGCGATTTACGATACATTGCATGAGTACACTGGGAAAAAATTTTAAACTTTCTTAATCTTTCACTTTTTCCAGCATAAACTAATTTCTTGGTCTGTGGTGAGAGGAAGAATATATTGCTCGTATAATATCTCTCAATACAACTTCATCCAAAAAGCGGGAAGAACTGCTGCTCTTAAACTTTTGACTATGGCTTCTGTCTTAAAATGATAGCAGGAGCCTAATAAATTTAAATTTATACATTACTCTTATGCCTTACCCCAAACTCAGTGGTGAAGAAATTACCCAACGTGGTAAAGAACTCTATGACAACAGTATTCGTTCGCAAGTGGAGACAGCACAGAACATTGGCAAGATAATTTCTATTAATGTGGAAACGGGTGAATATGAAATTGGTGATGATTTAATCATTACAAGTCGCAAATTACAAGCTAAACAAGCTGATGCACCAATTTGGGCAGGAAGAATTGGTTTTAACGCGGTCTATGCGGTTGGTGGTACATTAATTAGGACGACATCGTGATACATGGAACTGTCGTTGGTCTACAAGCTCGAATTAATTTGATTTTTTGTCTGTCTCAAAGTTCAAGTATAGAAATTGAATTTGTTGTTGATACAGGTTTTGAAGGCTATTTGACTCTACCATCCGCAGTAATTACTGAGCTTGTTTTGCCTTACTTAGCTCGAATTGATGCTAATCTTGCTGATAATTCCAATGTTCCTGTTAACGTTCATCTAGCAACTATTCTTTGGAAAGGTACAGAGCAGAATGTTGCTGTGCTGGCAATGGGTAGTCGTCCTCTCATTGGTACTGCGCTGTTGGAAGATAGCCATCTCAGTATAGATTTTTATGATGGCGGTACAGTTATAGTTGATGAGATTTTGTGATGTTGAGCAAGTTTTGCAATGGTTCAGCTAAAAGTTGTGTTAGAAGCGATCGCAGTATTCATCCTTTTCTCCTTTAGCTATAAATATAAAATTTACTGATTCACTGCCACTTGGGCTTCGTAGTGTAATCTTGTTGCTATGCGAAACATTTCTTGCCCTGTGTGCAGATAGCGATCGTCATAACTTAGGGGAAAGTAGGCAAATTCTTCTATGCCATCTGCTACTTGATTGAGGCTGTAGTAGAGATGTGCCGCAGTTCTCGCTAAACTAGGAGGGTTAGGCAAAGACCGAAAGATAACTTGAGCTTGTTTAATCTCGTCTCGACAAGTATCTAAATATTCTTGAAATGCTTCTAATAATTGATCATCAAAAGGATCAGCAGCTAATTGCTCAATTTGCTCTTCTAGAGAATCAAGAATTTCTTCCAGTATGCGGTTAACTGGTTGATAAATTAAACGTAGCCATTCTTCAATTTGTTCATCAACATTTTTACCAGATTTTCGATTGGCTTGGTAATGTTTTTGTGCTGATGCTGCCCGTTGTTGGCGATTTTGAGAGTCAAGCTGCAATTTTTGGTCATAGTCAAGGCGATTTTGAGAGTCACCCAAGACTTCATAAGCAGCGTTGATGCGGATAATTTTATCCTTATCGGCGGTTTTTTGGTTGCTGTCAGGATGAAATAGTTTTACCAAGCGGCGATAAGCTTGTTTAATCTCCGCTTGGCTGGCATCACGATTAATTTTGAGCGTTTCGTAGTGGTTATCAGTGTGCTTGGAGTCAACCATTGTTCTAATTGATTGTTAGCTGACGCTGGTGGGTATTTTTGCTTCCAGGTCTTGGAACAACGGTGTACTCAAATACCTTTCTCCAAAACTGGGCTGAATCATCACAATTAAGCGTCCCGCATTTTCTGGACGTTGGGCAACTTTAATTGCAGCACATAAAGCCGCACCGCTGGAAATTCCCGATAATAGCCCTTCTTCTCTGGCTAAACGCCGTCCATACTCGATCGCATCTTCGTCACTGACGGTAATTACTTCATCAATGAACTTGATTTTCAGCACTTGTGGAATAAACCCCGCACCAATCCCTTGGATTTTGTGCGCTCCTGGTTGTCCACCTGATAAGATTGGGCTATTGGCTGGTTCAACTGCGATCGCCTGAAAACTTGGTTTACGTGCTTTGAGAACTTCTGCTACACCAGTAATCGTACCACCTGTACCCACTCCAGCAACAATCATATCTACTTGACCATCGGTATCTTCCCAGATTTCCTCAGCGGTAGTTTCTCGATGAATTTTGGCATTCGCTGGATTGCGAAACTGCTGCAACATATATGAGTATGGTGTAGTATTAACTATCTCTTGAGCGCGGCGAATTGCGCCACCCATACCTTCAATTCCGGGAGTGAGTTCTAATTCTGCTCCATAAGCTCGTAACATTGCCCGTCGTTCACCACTCATGGTATCAGGCATGGTCAAAATTAATCGATAACCCTTAGCTGCTGCTACCATTGCCAAGGCAATGCCTGTATTCCCCGATGTTGGTTCTACTAATACTGTCTTTCCCGGAGCAATCAATCCCTCCGCTTCAGCAGCATTAATCATACTAATCCCAATTCGGTCTTTCACTGATGCCGATGGGTTCATACTTTCCAACTTCACTAATATTTGCGCTACACAGCCATCGGCTTGGGGAATACGGTTTAATTGTACTAAGGGTGTACGACCAATAATTTCTGTTATGTTACGAGCAATTCGCATAATATTCCTTTGTAATTAGTCAAGAGTCAAAAGTCCACAGTCAAGAGTAAAAACTATTGACCATTGACTATTGACTATTAACTAATAACTAAATGTAATACATGATGTCTAGTTGCTTGCGGGAGTCTCTTTTTTCGCAAAGATGCTGAAGTGTGTAGTTTTGCAAAACAGCATTGGCAGCCAGACAAGCTTCTTGCCATATTTCATCAACAACAGCACTATCTACACTTTTGATACTGGACGTTTCTTCTGAGACTTTTACGTCTAAGCCTTCTAAGCATTCTAAAACTTCATATATTGTAATTTTCCACGGTTCTCTCGACAATAAATAGCCACCTTTGGAACCGCGTTGACTCTTAATGATACCCCCGCGTCTCAAAGTTGCTAGTAGTTGTTCTAAATAGCGATCTGGTATGTTTTGTTGAGCTGCGATTTGCCGAATTTGCATCGGTTCGCCGTTTTCGTAATGAGTTGCCATTTCTATTAGGGCTAGAATTGCGTACTCTGATTTACACGATAGTTCCACAGGCGGTAAGTAAGGCTGAAGTATGTAGACACCCTTTGGGTGGCTTCCCGAAGGGTAGTATGAAGTGTGAAGTCTGAAATTGAAATCTAAATACTTCACACTTTTCTAGTATACTCCGGTTCATTGCTGGGGTTTTTGGATTTACGATGATGATATGAGAGATGCGATCGCAATGCTGAATAATTAAAATACCTACCCAAACTCGCAACATAGACAATGCTGCACAAGTCTAAATTATTAGCTACAAGCTCCGCAACTAAGTATCTGGGAATGTGAGGAATGTCAAATCTTGTAAAGCGCAAATCACGCCAACTCAAACGCCAATCTTTTGGTTTAGTGTTGGTAATTGTGGCTTGGAGTCTGGTTATGGGTTGGCTATTTACTTCTGCTACTAGCGTTTACAGTGCTACTCCAACCTCAGAAGTAAAAACAGTTGATGTTATCCCGGCGCAGTACGAGCTAGGACAAGAACTATATATAGAAAATTGTGCTAAGTGTCATATTCCCATCCCACCACAAGTTTTACCCACCCAAACCTGGAAAAATCTTTTAGAAGACTCCCAACACTACGGTGTACAACTCCAGCCTTTAGTAGATCCAGCACGGATTCTTGTGTGGCGGTATCTTTCTACTTTCTCTCGCACCCAACTCAAAGATGAAGAAACACCTTATCGCGTAAATAAATCACGTTTCTTCAAAGCTTTGCATCCTAAAGTCGATTTACCACGTCCAGTGCAAATTAGTGGCTGTGTGAGTTGTCATCCTGGTGCAGAACAATATAATTTTCGCCGCCTTTCCCCAGAAGCGGAAAATACTAATTGAAGCTAAATAACGCGAGGTGCGACTTATTTTTGAAACCCCTCTCCAAACCTCTCCCCGCAACGGAGAGAGGCTTTGATTCTTGCTCCCCTTCCCTTGTAGGGGAGCCAGTGCGTTGCGGTGAGCAGTCCGTTGGGCGGCTTTGCCGACTTGAAGGAACTGCGAACCCGAAGGGGGGTTCCCCCCGTTGTAGCAACTGGCGTAAGGGGTTGGGGGTTAGGTTTGAGATAAAGTTGCACACGGAGTTGGGGAGATCTAAACCACACTAGTTTCTCGCCTACTTGTCACGCAAAGGAGTCCAATTACCAGAAGGAACAAACGCTGCCCAATATTGTGGATGCTGATACTCCTCTGTATTAAGCATTTCCAACTGTGCGGCACGTAAAGCTTCATGTCTCCCTTTACCCGCTTTCAAATTTTGATAATACTTCACCATTAATTCCTTTGTTGCTTCATCATTAACTTGCCACAAACTTAAAACTTGAGATTGGGAACCAGCAATTACCAAAGCACGACGCAAACCATAAACACCATCGCCAACTTTAATATCACCCTTACCAGTATCACAAGCCGACAGCACAACTAATTGATTAGAACGTAAATCTAAACCAGCAATTTCTAACGCCGTCAACACACCATCATCATCATTATTTGTGGCTTGTTTGCGTTTATTAAACCCAGCCAATGCTAAACCAGAACGTAACAAAGGATTTTCCACTTCTAAAATCTTCGGTTGGCGTGGTGTTAATTCTAAATCTAGTGATGCGTTGAGATTTTGTTCAATATCAGCGATGAAGAAACCGTGAGTAGCTAAGTGTAGAATGCTAGGGCTTTGTAGTTGTTTAACTGCGGTTTCCGTCGCATCTTTACCTAACAGTAACTTGGCATTGGGTAAAACCTTTTTAATCGCTGCGGCTTCATCTTTAGTATTAGCTAACGGGTCAAATATCAAGTTTGCCAAATCACCAGAACGCCGATTTTGCAGACCGCGTGAACCAGATGTTTTTGCAGAAGCAACAGTTTGTTTTTGGTTATCGTAGTCAATATCTGCCAATACCACAGGCGCAGAAGCATTATTATTATTTGAGCCAAAGCGTAATAAATCCCGCCCACTGGTGAGATACGAAAAAGCGTAACGCCGAATCAGGAATTTATCTTGCTCATCTTTTAATGCTTCAAAGGGAATTAATGTTAATTGCCCATCGGGTGACATTAAAATATGACTGGCATCACCCAATAATGGACGGATGGGTGCGATTAATTTTTCATCTAAAGTGCGAGCGAGTTTGTTGAATGTTCTTCCGGTGGCTAATGCTGCACGAAAATCAATGGCTAATTTATCAATTTCTGCGGCTTCGCCTAAATCAACCCACTTCGGTTCACCAGAGGAACGTAACACCGCCGCCGCATAACGCGGTTTACCGAATCGTTGATCGTCTGTTTTGGCTTTGGCGTTGTATGGTTGATACTGGACAATTTCTACCAAAGCTGCATCTTTGGGTATCTTGGCTTGAATAGCTGCTAACTCTAGTGGCTGGGTTTGCTGACGAAATTCAGCACTTTTAACACTGATAGCTGCTTCTAATTTTTCTCTCTCGGCTTCTAGTTGTTCTAGTTGAGTTTTCAGGTTAGCCGTTTGTTTACTTGGCTGAGAGTAGATTAATGCTGAGAGTTGCTGTTGTACTTGCAGCCATTGAGCGAATAATTTTTGAGTTTCGGGGTTTTTATCGAGTTGAGCGCGTAATATTTGTATACTGTCGGCTACGGCATCTAACACTAGCCCTTTGCGACGGAGTACAGTAGTTAGGGCGAGAGATGCAGCTGTTGGATTATTGCGAGCTTCTTGTAGGGATAGGGAAACAGTAGCGTCAGTTGTCCCTGAAAAAGTCCTAATGTAACTTTGTTTGCTTTTTTCCGAGCCAGTAGCAAAAATTAGATTGAGATTTTGTGCTTGAATATCTAATCCACGGCGTAAAAAATCGGTAGCATGGGTAATATCACCCTTTGTTTGATACAGGAAAGCAAAATTATTCAAGCTAGTGGCGACAAGGGGATGTTCCTTACCCAGCACCTTCTCATTAATAGTCAGTGCGCGGAGATACAGCGGCTCGGCTTGTTCATATTTCCCCTGTGTTTGATACAGTTCAGCCAAATTATTCAAGCTTTGGGCGACAT
>NZ_DF978451.1:0-36996 GCF_002897135.1 Nostoc cycadae WK-1
ACAGCGAGCGCCGGGGGCTGCAATCTTTGCCCCCCCGACGCTCTTCCGCTCTAAAGATGAAAAGGTGGACTCCGGTGTTCGTGGTAGTGCGTCAGTGGCATTAGGTAATCTGGGGCAGGCGGCGGCACACTATGTGCCTGACATCGCCCAACTCCTCAAGGATGAAAAGGTGAACTCCTATGTTCGTGGCAGTGCGGCATCCGCATTAGGAAACATTAGACAACTGAAGTTAGAAGAGGTTGTCGTTGTTTTAAATTTTGTCTACGAACCAAATCAGAAATTCTTTGATTCTTTTTCTGATAACAATAACTTTGAATTTTGGCGCTTTTGGTCTTATTTCCTGGGTAGCAGCGATGAAAAAGTCAAAACTTTGCTGAAATGGCTAGGCAGACCGAAAAAAACTCCTGATAAGCTAGAACACTCTCAAGCTGTCAAAACACTAGAAGTATTCCGCGACGTTTGGCAACCCAGCCAAGATTTAACCAGATTACGAGAAGACTTAGCCAAGCAAATTGCCGCAGTCGCCAGAAAAGTCCCTTGGGAACCACAAGATATTGTTATTCTAGAAACTCATTACAACAACCTGAAAAACGCCGGATACAGCGAAGCCGACTCACTGCAATCAGTCATAATTAACCTCAAAGGTTGGCAGTGGTTTTTCAACGCCAAAATTACCATCCTCACTCACGCCGCCTTTTGGCTTGCCCTCATCTTTGCCTACCCCAAATTTCCCCAAATCCAAGCCATCTTCTTCTGGAATCCTTGGGTACGACGTATTCTAGGCGTGGGTTACGTCGGCTTTCTCCTCACCTGGGTTCCGTTTTTCCGCCGCAAATTATTTGAACCCTTCAAACCTTCCCTGTTAGCCGATGCCAGATTAGATAACTTTCATGAGCAATCATACTTCCCCCAGTCGCAAGTCAAAGTTCCCGCTTCCGGCGACATCTTCCCAGTTACCGTAGCCCTCCCCAAAATTCACGGACAAGTTATCTTACAAGGTGATTCCGGCTTAGGCAAGTCGATGTTTCTGCGCCATCTGTTGACAAACTCTCAGCGCATTGTCGTTTACCTTCCCGCCCAAAAATGCGATAAAGGCGTAATTGAAGCCATTCAAGACAAACTCCACGGCCAAGCCCAAGATGCAGGATTTCTCAAAAACCTGATTTACAGTGGTGCGATAGATATCTGCATCGACGGACTCAACGAAGTCACCGCCGAAACACGGGCAAAAATCTGTCAGTTTGTGGAAAGCTATTTCCGGGGCAACATTATTATGACTACCCAGCCCCTAGAGTGGACACCACCCTCAACCGCCAAAACCTATTACTTGCAACCCCTAGAACAATCCCAAATTCAAGAGTTTCTCCTTTCCCGCCAGCCGCGACTGCCCAAAGATGCCACAGTCCAAGGTAAAGATTACGAAATAGCCTGCATAGATTACTTAAAAGAAGTCCTCACCACCCAGCAACCCGAAGAAGAATTAAAAGCAGCCCGTCGCATTCTTTCCAACCCAATGGATTTAACAGTAGTGGCACTGATGCTATCCCAAGGCAAACATCCCAACTTATTCCGCCTGCAAGAACAGCAATACAATTTAATAGCAGCAGAATACCTGAAGGAATGGAATCAAGAATTTCCTTTGAAGAAATTCGCCGCCGCCGTCTACGAAATGCGACTCCAAGATAAACAAGCCTTACCCGCCGATGAATTTTATCAAGTTGTCAAATCTTTAGAAGACGAGAAATACAAAATGGTCGTCAGCCGTCAGTGGCAAGATGAAAAAGGGGAAGCTAAGAAAGAATGGTACTTCCGCCACGACAAAATCATGGACTTTTTCTTAGTGCAGAACTTCCTCGGAGACAGTGATGCAGCGGAAGCACTATTAGTTGATAGAATGGGCGACCCCCGTTTTCGTGGTGTGTATTTTTTGTTAGCCAGCTTACTCCCCTTAGATGCAGCCAAAGAACTGCGGGAAAAGTTGATTCAATACGCGGCGGATACTAAAGACAATACGGTGAGTAATACTTTCGTGCAGTTGTTACGAACTCGGTGAGTTTTAGGGGTGTGGGGTGTAATACCGTTTCACTTTAAGTTTGATACAAATAGACCGTAGGGGAGCCAGCGCGTTGGGCGGGTTTCCCGACTTGTAGCGACTGGCGTGGGCAGAGGAGCAGAGGGGCGGAGGAGAAATTATTCGGATCATTTATCTTAGTGAAAAGCCAAAGTCCACGCTTTGTGGACTGGAATACATTTTTAGTTCAGTCATCTTCAGATGACTTGCGCTATGAGACTCGGAATGAATTCCGAGGCGGGACAGATGCACTCAACGAACATTTGTGTGTACACCTTAGCCTTACAAAGGGGGGAATTTTCTTCAAGTCCCTCCTAAAAAGATGGATTTAGGGGGATCTAAAACTTTTAGCTACCAAAAATCAGACTTTTAAAATATCCTATAAACACCGATGACTTACCTGTGTTTATTTCCTTGCATCTATGCTTTAATTGTCAAAACTTGGGCATAACCCAACATCCATCATCTAAACACTGCTCATGATTGACATTGACGGTTCCTACGGGGAGGGAGGCGGACAAGTTCTCCGTACTTGCTTAAGTTTAGCTGTTATCACAGGTGAACCAGTTCGCATTGCCAATATTCGCGCCGGACGCAAAAAGCCAGGACTAGCGCCACAACACCTCACAGCAGTTCGGGCGGCGGCGAAGATTTGTCAGGCTCAAATACAGGGCGATGCGTTGGGTTCGATGATGCTGGAATTTATTCCTAGTAGCCCAGTGCAGGCAGGAAGCTATACTTTTGATGTCAGTGAAGTGCTAGAAGGTGGTTCGGCTGGGGCAATTACTTTGGTTTTACAAACAATTCTTTTACCTTTAGCCTTAGCCAAAGGTGATTCTCAGGTAACTTTGCGCGGTGGAACTCATGTCATCTTTAGCCCAACCATGACATATATTGAGCAGGTATATCTACCGATGCTCAAGAGTATGGGAATCAAAGCATCTGTGAAATTAGGTGCATGGGGGTGGTATCCCCAAGGTGGCGGAGAGGTAGAATTGCAGGTGAGTGGTGGTACTCAACTCAGTGGCATAGATTTATTAGAGCGAGGGAATTTACGCCAAGTCCGGGGACTGGCAGTGGTGACACAATTGCCGGCTCATATTCCTCAACGTATGGCTAACCGGGCTGAGAAAATATTAGGTGCAGCAGGATTAAAGGCTTCTGTACAAGCTTTACGCGAAAAAGGTGTCGCACCGGGAGCCGGGATTTTTCTCACGGCTGAATATGAGAATAGTTTGACGGGATTTGGTGGGTTTGGGCGGTGGCGGATGTCATCGGAAAAAGTTGCAGAAATCGCTTGCGAACAACTGCTGAATTTTCACCAAACTGGTGCGCCTGTAGATGAGCATTTGGGAGATCAGTTAATTTTGCCCGCAACTTTGGCTACAGAAGAAAGTCAATATCAAGTAGCAAATGTTAGTACGCACTTGACAACTAATGCCGCAGTAATTGAGATGTTTGGACTGTCGCGGGTAATGGTGGATGCGGTGGAGAAGATTGTGAAGGTGGTACCTATATCTCACGCAAAGGCGCAAATAGTAAGAGTTTGAGAGATTGATTCAGCAATTCTAAATTTTTAATCCAAAATCTAAAAGTGGTAAACCACACCTTAAAGGACGGTAAGCACAACTCTTAGTTGATTTTAATATTTGTTACGTTTCGTTACACTAAAGACATCGAGGGGTGAAAATAAATCTCTCGCCAGATTTCAAAGGTGAACGACATGAATGGCACAATTCGCGTTGGTAATCTCTTCGGGATTCCGTTTTACATCCATCCGTCCTGGTTTTTGGTTCTTGGCTTAGTAACCTGGAGCTATAGTAGTGGACTTTCAGCCCAATTTCCTCAATTGTCTGGGGGGTTAGCTTTGCTACTAGGATTGATGACAGCGCTGTTATTGTTTGGTTCTGTCGTCGCCCACGAATTAGGACATAGTTTTGTTGCTTTGCGCCAAGGAATTGATGTTAAATCGATTACATTGTTTATCTTTGGTGGTTTGGCAAATCTCGAAAAAGAATCGAATACTCCCGCCGGAGCTTTTTGGATTGCGATCGCCGGGCCGTTAGTCAGCTTACTCTTATGTGGAATCGTGACAATATTGGGTGTAACAACTGCGGTATCGGGGCCACTGGCGGCAATTCTTGGTGTTTTAGCTTCTGTTAACTTAGCTTTAGCACTGTTTAACTTGATTCCTGGCTTGCCTTTAGATGGCGGTAATATCCTCAAAGCTCTTGTTTGGAAAATTACAGGTAATCCTTATAAAGGGGTGAGTTTTGCCAGCCGAGTTGGACAGGTTTTTGGTTGGGTGGCGATCGCTTCTGGGATAATTCCTCTAGTATTCTTTGGTAGCTTGGCTAATGTTTGGAACTTGTTAATCGGTTTCTTCTTACTGCAAAATGCTGGTAATTCTGCCCAATTTGCTAGAGTCCAAGAAAAACTAGATGGCTTAACCGCCGCAGATGTCGTAACAAACAATAGCCCCATCATCTCTGCAAACCTCAGCTTAAGAGAATTTGCTGATGAACAGATTCTGCACAAGCAAGACTGGCGACGCTTCTTAGTCACAGATGATGCAGGACAATTAGTCGGCGCAGTGACTTTAGATGACCTACGAACTATTCCCACCGCACAGTGGACAGAAACTCAAGTTCAAGAAATCATGCGCCCAGTTGCTGCATCCAACACAGTCAAATCCGATCAATCCCTCTTAGAAGTCATCCAGCTACTGGAACAACAAAAACTCTCCGCTTTAGCTGTAATTCGAGAAAATGGCGTTCTGGTGGGGATTTTAGAAAAAGCAGCAATTATTCAACTGTTGCAAGGTCAACCTATAACTCACCCTGCATAGATATCTCATCACTCAATACTCCTTCTCAACCCTCTCTCAGTCAATCTGAGGGAGTTTTTTTGTGGAAAAGCATTCAGCCAAAATTGTTTCACTCTGGATCTATCCCCAATTCTCGCAGCTTTGCTAATAATACTGCTTGACGCTGACGTTCAATTTCTAATTGAGCGATCGCATCATCAGCCCGTTGACGTTCTTGTTCCGCCCGTTGGCGTTCTTGTTCGGCTTGTTCGGAACTCCACAGCAACAAATTACCTGCTTCATCCCACCACCGCAACCAACAAATATTCATTTCTAAGCGAGTACCTCGCCAAATTCCTAAAAATAATTCCAATTCAGGAATCCAAAATTGTCCTGATTCTGTTGGTTGTTGCAAAACATATCGTCCATTTTCCAGACGCAGGACTTCTAAACTCACTTCGTAAGGATTGAAAATTGCATAGACAGGAACTTGTAATATTTTTTCGTAAAAGTAGAGTTTTCCATAGGGAAATGTGGGACGAATTGAATATTCTCCGTTGTCGGTGTCGGAAAGAAACTCCATCACCACAGCGATGTTTTCACCTTCTATATTGGGTGTATAGCTACGCCGAATTACACCTGTACCCACTGGTGAAACGCTTGGTACGTATAACCAATCAGGTGCTTTAACCACTGTTTTTTGATTGATATTGGCGACGATACCAAAATTAGATGCAACTAGCATCTGAGGTTGAATACGATTAGCTGTAGCTAAAGCTTCTGTTAAAGCTGCTGCTAAAAACGGTTGTTGAATATTTTCCACTGGATCGTCGGGCAGAATAAAATCATCTGGGAGTTTTTCCCAAGTGACGACAGGGGTTTGGCGCTGGGGTGCGGCTAGAACCATGATGGTAAAAATGTCGCTTGTGGGCTTGGGGACTAATGCCAATATTTTACAGTGCTTTTTAGATGTCTGAAATCAAGAGGTATTCAGAGATATAGAGAGTTTGTCTGGGGAAACAAAGTTACTTTTATGCCTAGTTAGGGAACTCTAGCAATTAAGGTTTTGTTTCACAATACAAGGACTTACTTATGGATAAAACCATTGTTCAGTTGGTTGACGAGTTACCCAGCGATAATATTACTGTCAAAGTTTTAAAAGCCCTTGATTATGTAGCACCTGGGCAGTGGGATAATTTGGTGGGTTTTGATAATACAGTCCGTGCGATTACTGGCGAAACAGATGCTAACGTAATTAAAAGAATCCGCGATCGCGCCGTTAGTATATATCTAGATCCACAAAACGGCTATCAAGCAGCCATCAAACTGTATCAAATCATCGACAAAGCCGATGCAGCAATGGGAACTGCGGCTTTAGCTAACAAAGTGAGCGAAAAAATCAGCTTTCTCTCTTTTTTAGGTAATATTACGCCCAAAGCCGATGTCACTCAAACAATTGATTTAGTTCTCAAAATTGCTATCGAAATCATCGCCTTCTGCAAAATCAACGGAATTCCCCAACCCAACCCCCAAGAATTCGCCAATACCTTAGCGAATAACTATCAAAATGCTTCCCTGATGCGGATGGCTGCGTTGGTTTGTATAGATGGCATTTTACCTTTAGGCCCCGACTTTCTGATTAAAATTCAGGAAATTATTGGCGGTGCTACTGCTAATGATGCGATCGCCCAAAATCCTGTATTCCAAGCTGTCAATAGTTCTTTACCTGGTAATACCCCTGCGGATAAAGTTGGTTTTCTTTCCCAAGCTTTTAACTCTGTCCAAGGTTGGATGAATAACCTAGTCGCCAAGACAGGTATCACGCCACAGTCTATTGCTAATGGTTTAAGTAGTTTTGTGCAGATTGCTGACGATAATTTAGATTTTGTCGCCGCATTCTTAGATCAAACTACAAATTATTTTGAGCATACTGGCATTCAAACTGTTGCCCGCAGCATAATTTTACAAGCTCATACTTTAGTCAAAGCAGAAATTGCCGAAGAAGCCAAACAGCCACAAAAACAAGATACTGCATCTGCAACCAAGTCTAAGTCAGATACTCCTACTCAGTATGACGTGAATAGCACAGTAGAAGTTTGGGACGAAGAAGACGAAGAATGGTACAAAGCCACAATTCAGAAAATTAAAGATGACCAATTCTTTATTAATTATGTTGGCTATGGTTCATCTTCTGATGAGTGGGTTGGTGAAGATGCGATTCGGATTCGCGCCCTAGAATCATCTGATGATAATGGATTTGCAGTTGGTCAAAAAGTAAAATGCTGGGATGAAGAAAACGAAGAATGGTATAGTGCCACAATTGAGGAAATTCGTGGTCAGCAATACTTTGTGCATTACCAGGGATATGATTCATCTTATGATGAGTGGCTTGATTTAGCAGAAATTCGCTAGATTAGACAGGCATTGAGTCTATTCAACATTCACTCAATGCCGAGAATATCTAAAACTTATGTTACGTAGTTTGACTTATATCTAAAAGCATTGGTATTTGTGCTTTTTCGTCATTAGACTAGATTTAGCACAGGGTAGAAATTTAGAGGAAAATTATGATGAGCGATCGCGACTATACATTAATCCTGGACAAAAGCGGTAGTATGTCTACACCTGACCAGGTAGGTGGTAGAAGTAGATGGGAGATAGCTCAAGAATCTACTCTCGCTTTAGCCCGAAAATGTGAACAATTTGACCCAGATGGCATTACAGTTTATGTATTTTCTGGCAAATTCAAACGTTATGATGATGTAACCTCAGCTAAAGTAGCCCAGATTTTCCTCGAAAATGACCCCGCAGGTACCACCAACTTAGCTGGTGTCCTCCAGGATGCAACTAATAATTATTTTCAACGTAAAGCCGCAGGTAAAACCAAAGCCAATGGTGAAACTATATTAGTTATTACCGATGGTGAACCTGATGATCGCAAAGCAGTATTTGAAGTAATTATCCAAGCAACTCGTCAAATGGAGCGAGATGAAGAATTAGGAATATCTATCATTCAAGTAGGCTCAGATGCTCAAGCAACTAAGTTTCTCAAAGCTTTAGATGATCAATTACAAGGTGTCGGCGCTAAATTTGATATCTGCGATACCATCACTTTAGAAGATTTAGAAGATATGAGTCTTGCAGATGTATTGATGAATGCAATTACAGATTGATCAGTCAATAGTCCAAAGTCAATAGTCAATGGTCAATAGTTAATCAATAGAGTTTATTAACAAATAACCAATAACTAATTGGAGAAATTTATTATGCTTGACAACCGAGATTATACTTTAATTATTGATAAAAGTGGCAGCATGGCAACCCCAGACCAAAAAGGCGGTAGAAGCCGCTGGGTTACAGCCCAAGAATCTACTTTAGCTTTAGCTAGTAAGTGTGAACAATTTGATCCCGATGGGATTACTGTTTATGTATTTTCGGGAAGATTTAAGCGCTATGAAAATGTCACTACTAGTAAAGTTACCCAAATTTTCCAAGAAAATGATCCATCAGGAACTACAGACTTAGCCGCAGTCTTAAAACACGCTACGGATGATTATTTTCAACGTAAGTCTTCTGGTCAAACAAAGCCAAACGGAGAAACAATTTTAGTAGTAACTGATGGTGAACCAGATGACCGCAAAGCAGTTATGCGCGTAATTATTGAAGCTTCTCGGCGGATGGACAAAGATGAAGAACTAGCAATTTCCTTTATTCAAGTCGGTTCAGATCAACAAGCTACTCGGTTTCTCAAAGTATTAGATGATGAATTGCAAAGCGCTGGAGCAAAATTCGATATCTGCGACACCATTACAATGGAAGATATGGAAGATTTAAGTTTGTCAGAAGTTTTGCTCAACGCCATTAACGATTAGTTTAAAAACCCAACAATGTTATTCTCATAGTTTCTCGATTTGATGCGCGTGCATCTGCGGTTAATTATTCATTAGAGCGATCGCTATCACAATCAACGAACAAAAATGGACTCTATTGATAAACTTTTAGCTCAAATCAAAGCGGAATATGATCCAGCAAAACCCGCACCTACACCACAACAATCTAAACCAGATGTAATCTCACCATTCATTTCCACACCATCTAAATCACAATCTATCATCGATAACATTTTGGCGGAAGTAAAAGCTGATGTTGAAGAACAAGCCGCCATTGAGGAGTTGCAAAGACAACAAGAACGCGAACAAGAACGCATTCAACAAGAAAAAATCAAAGCTCAACAATTAGAAGTTTTGCAAAAAAAAGCAAAAGAATGGTTGAAAAAATTAGATCCTCTGTCACCAGAAGGATTATGGTTTGAAAGTTTTGCTGAAGGCTACCCCTCAAAATTAGCAGCAGCAATTGAGTATTTACAAAATAACTAAATAATATATTTTACAGTTTGTGTTGGTTGTTGATATGAGATAAATGTTCAACAGCCCAGTCGTGCATCGCATAGAGAATAGGTTTCAGACTTTCTCCTAATAGCGTGAGTGAATATTCTACCTTGGGAGGTATTTGAGCATAAACTTGTCGATGTACTATCCCATCTTCTTCCATTTCTCTCAGTTGCTGAGTTAACATCTTTTGGGTAATTCCTGGTAAGGCTCGTTGCAATTCACCAAAGCGTTTTACACCAGTGATTAATTCCCTAATAATTAAAACTTTCCAGCGTCCGCCAATTACCTTCAGGGTAGTTTCTACTTCACAAGTTAGCCTGCGATCGCTTTCTGCTTCTGCTTTCATAGTGACTTTATTAGTGGAGGTGAAGAATAATAAACTTGCTACATTATCCACGCAGCTTGAAAAAATTCCCGTTCGCAAAGCATAGCGTAACGGTAAGTTGAATGAACTAAAGCGTTATTAGTGGCGTAGTTATCCACCAAAGTTTCTAATTGTTGTGTGAGTGGTTGAAAATCTGTAGCACTGTAGGTGATAATCCAATCTGCATAGTGATGATGAGGAATCCCATTACAAGCTAATCGTTCTCCTAAAAAGGCATACAGCCGCATACAGGGTGACATCGCCGCCGCAGTTATCCCAACATCGCTACTCCAAGCTGTGGCTAACAAAAAATCTGTATAACGCCGGGTAGCTGCGCCTGGTTCTACTGAGCGCAAATCAACTCCCCACTTGGCTGCATAACCTTGATGTAGTTGTAACTCCGCTAAAACTCCACTAACTAAGTTGTGAAATATGGTAAATCCTTTCCAGTCTGGTGCTTTAGCTGCGGCGATGCTATAAGCACGGGCGAAAGCTTCTAAAAAGAAAGCATCTTGTCCTATATAGTAAGCAAATTTGGTTGGTTCAAGACTACCATCAGCGATACCTTGCACAAAAGGATGCTCTAGACAAGCTTGCCCTAAATCTTGATTAGCTACCCACAATTCATTGGATAAAGTCATTAGTCTGGAGCTTGTAGCCAAAAATTCTTAAATTGATCCTAGCTGACTATCAAGCTATGTAGCTCTACATCCTTGATCTTTTGTAGTTAAAGCGATTACTTGCTCATATAGTAAAGGAGGCAGAAAGCTTACCTGCCTCTATATCAACTGCTTTAGCAGTTCAGTAATATTTCCATAGTAATTTTTACAAGTATTTATCTCACTTCACAATGTATACGCAACACTGTTTTAACTTTTGTTGATCAGATTATTTTCTATAAACAAAACTAGTAAAGACGTGGTATAGCTACGCCTCTACTAGTTTGAGAATATAAATGTTCCTCACGCTGGCGTTCGGAACTCTGGAAGATCTAGACACACTTAGTTAAGTTGAACCAAGGCGATCGCATCTGGCGGTAAAATATGCAATTGTTGTCATAGTTTGACATATCTGTATAATTCTGCCCTTATGTGCTTAAAATATACAAAAATGCCACTATATAACTTGTTTTTTAGTCAACTACCTTAATCACAGCAGTTGCTACTCTTTGAGAAGCTGCACCAAAGCGCCTCTACAAATCGGGAAAACCGCCCAACATATTAACTCACCGCTATGGGTTTACACTTTGTCAATCATAGCTGCCAGTAATCTTTGATTTAGTCGAGCAAGACTCATGGACAATTAAAAATTAAAAACCAGAAAGTTGATTTTTAATTTTTAATTTCTCCTTGCTAGTCTTAATTGGTGGTTTGTGCTGCTAACATCTGCTTGAGCTTTTCTAGTTCCGATGCCCAACGGGGATCTGGACGAATTGCATCTGAGTCAGTTGATGTGCTACTTTCGCGCCCACCACTGCTGCGTTTAGACTTCTTAGAGCCTTTGTCCCGACGATTGCTTTCTTTATTGCTGCTAGGAGTAGGATTGCTATGTGCAGCCGCTTTAGGCGCTTGCTCTTCGCCTTCATCACCCTTGGTGCGGGGCAATGCTTTTTCTAGCTTAATTGGGGTATCTTTGAACATCTGACCATTATATTTTTCAATAATTTGATCAGCTTGTTCGTCATTGTTGACGGTTAAGAACCCAAAACCACGACATTTACCAGTTTTCCGGTCTTTAATTAGTTTTGTGGTAACAGCATCGCCTTCTGCCGCAAAAACTGCTTGCAGGTCTTGACGATCTATTTCTTCTTTTGGCAAATTGCCTATATATAGGCGAACGGACATGACTATACCTCCAGAGTTTAATGAACGTAGCAAGGCAAGAGAACAATCACTTGGTTTTGGCTTTTAAATAGATGCTTTTGATTAAATTTGCCATCAACCAATTTTTTTGACTCCAAACTGTCAACTTATACAATACAGTTTTTCGTTTGGATAAAGCTTGTATATTACAAAAGCGCATACAACGCTCAGTTAATACCACCTTAATTCTAAAATTTGTAAATTTATTAGCCTACTGTCTGCCACAGTAAACATTTTTTTGATGTCCTTGCCCGCAGAATTCAACACCATTCCCTACATTATCACGGTATCTTCTACGTAGCTAGTTCAGAACACACATTTCCGATTATATGGTGAATCAATAGTAACATAAAATACATTTTTTTCTCAAGAACGGATATTTGAAACAAAAACCAGCCAATGGCTGGTCTAGCTGCTGTGTTGGGAGGATAAAAAGATGGATTGGCGTAAGCAGTTACTAAGCTAGGATGCTTAAGTTATGCTGGTTGCTCAGAATATTGTTAATAAATGTAACATTTGTAAAGAAATGTTGCAACATAGTACAGAGTCCATAGTCAACAATTTTCTTCTGGCTTTTTAACTCATTAACCATTGACCATTAACTAACCTAGAAGAAAAATGTACGCACCCCAAGCCTGTGCGGCTATGGCCAAAATGGTAGACCAAATGGGGTGAGGACTATAAAGGGTGGTGCCAGTTTGAGTTTGTACAGACTGGATATCTATCCAAGGCGTTGCACCACGACGGAACCAGCCGATGACAGTAACTTGCCGTCCGATCAAATCTGGAAGATGGACTTTCTGCCCCAAGCATAACCAAGGAACGTGGTGTAATTTCACCAAACCATTGCTGGACTGTAAGATAAAATCTTGTGCCAAAGAGTTTGCTGTGCCAGGGCGACCTAACAATTGGCCGACCAAACAGACACTAGTACTATCTATGGGGATGGCAGATGGATTAGCTAACAGGTTAGGTAAACTTTCATTAGCTTGGTAATTAGCAGTTTTGAGATTTGGAAAAAAAGCATTCATCCGAATTACTAAACCAATGCTAAAACCAATCAGTAGGCAACCACTGACAAAATTCCAATCTTCATAAATCCATTTCAAGTTCAAAAATTTGAGGCTGAAAGCAGTTTGCCAACTCAACCAAATCAAGCCGGCAAACCCAAAACCTATGGGAATACCTAAAAAAGGCGCGATTTGCAGCAAGAAGGATTGACGTGTAGTTTTAATAAACTGTTCGTTGGCCAGATGGAGTTCAGTTTCTATGTGCCAGTGACGAGCTATTTGACACAGCCATTGAATACGCTGACCCATTAACGGATGGCTATTATTAATTGCCATCCAGCGACGATAGGGATTGATATGATCCCACATCAAGGCTGATTCAAAGGCAATATGACCAGCAATACTACCCAAAGATAGACTTTGTTGGTAGCTGATCGGCATAAGGAGATTTAGACTTTCTAGCTGACAATTGGTGTGTTGTACTTGTTGAATATCATGGGCAATGCCGATCGCAATTTTCAAGAAAGCCCGAATTAAAGCGTTAGGATTACCAGTAATTTCGGCAGCTAGGCGATCGCTATAATAATGTCGTGAGCGCGATAACCATAAAGCTGTCCCCGTAAATAAACACCAAATTCCATAAATCAGACTAGAGAATATATTAAACGGCAACTGCCCAAAACCAGGCGAGATATTGTTTCCCCACTGAGAAATTTGCTGATATAAACGATAAATCGGCAAAGTCAGCAGCAATACCAAGGACATGACTAAATAATCACCGTGGGCAATATGTCCCAACTGGGTAGCATAGATAGTGGCAATTTCATCATCTGCCAATTGATTTAATAGCCCTTGACTGACGACAATCCGCGCATTGCGGGGTAAATTGCCGTAGGTTAAAGCTATAGGTGTATTGATGGGTAAAATTCGCAGGTGGGGTAATTGCCAGCGTTTTTGCTGACAGTAACGCTGGAGGACTCTGGCTGTTTCTCTGCTGCGGCTGTGCAAGATATCTTTTGATAGGGGTTGCTGACTACAAAACCGAGTTAGTAACCAATCTAATAGCCAAGGGGAGAGGGCGATCGCACTCACCAAAATACCAATTACCACCAGCTTGGGGTCGCGGTAGAAAAACGGCAATGGTGCCAAATACGGTAACTTGTCTAAAATTACATTCACCGATACCATTACTACCTTCAAGAGAAACTCCATCACCCAAAACAAAGCAACGATGGTGAAGAGTGCCTGTAACCGCAAAGGCAGTAATTTCGGTTTACGTAGAGGTTGCCATACCTTGGCGCGTTTTGCTTGTCGCCAGTAAATATTTAGCCGTTGAGTCGGTGTATATCCATCTGACTCTGTAAACCGATTTTGTGATGCTACTGGCGTTTCTATGAAAGTATTTTGATAATGACTTGGCTGTGCCGGTTTTTCCAGCACAGACTGTTGTATGCGTCCTGATACCACAGTCGATGAGTTACCAGAATTTGTCGTTTCTTTTGATGTTTGTGGAGATACTTTTTTTGTTTTTTTACGTTTTGTTAAATGTGTTAAAGCGCGTTCTGCCCACTCTTGGACTTGGGGATTTTGGCTATCTCTAAGAGTTTGGCACAGGGCGATCGCCTTGCGGGCTTCGCCAGTGCGGGCATAGGCCATAACTAACCCAACACGAGCTTGTAAGCTAGTAGTGCTATTGCCTTTACTACTAGCAACAGGCTCTAGTTGAGCGATCGCTGTTTGATAATCTCCCTGCTTGAGGGCAGTTAAACCAGCCTCCAAAGATGATTCAGAATATGAAGGCATAGAAATTCTGGCACTCCAATCTCTGCTAACTGACAGAATAAGGTAAAAGTAAAAATTTAAAAGGCAAAAGTAAAGAAGAACAAAATTGCTCACCAGTACCTAGACTGCTGCGCCTCGCGTTTTAGATATAAGATTTTCTTTTTACTTTTCACTTTTAGCTTTTGACTTTTGATCCACGGTGATATAACAACGCGACCCCGCGATGCCGTGGACATCAACTATACCCGATAAGTAGAATTCAGGAGTCAGAATTCAAGAGTCAGGAGTCAAAATTCAGGATTTGTACTGAATTCTGAATTCCAGATTCTGGATGCTTCTTCAAGATTCCACTGATGATTGACCATAAAGTACCGGGGCGATCGCGCTTAATTTTAAATTTGGATGGTCTTCTAGTAACTGATGGCAATTCCATTCATTACGGAATAGCAGCACTGGCCGATCCATACTGTCTTTGACTGTGGTGGTGTTAAATAAACGTCCCACCTTGTTCAAAGCTTCCCAACCACCTTCTACCCAACGGGCGACGCTGTAGGGTAATAAATCGAGAATTGTTTCTACACCATACTCATTTTGTAGGCGAAACTGCACCACTTCAAATTGCAACTGACCCACCGCAGCCAAAATTGGGTCGCGTTTGGCTTCATCAGTTGAGTACATAATCTGCACAGCACCTTCTTCGCGCAATTCCGAAATACCTTTTTGAAATTGCTTAAACTTTGAGGGGTTGGGGTTTCTGAGGGTAGCAAACAGTTCTGGTGAAAAATACGGAATCCCCTCATATTCCAACTTCTGCCCTGTGTAAATGGTATCGCCGATCGCAAAAACGCCAGGATTGTTTAAGCCGATGACATCACCTGGATATGCTATGTCAATCGATTCCCGTTCTTGGGCAAAGAGTTTTTGCGGACGAGATAAACGCACAACTTTGCCTGTGCGGGCATGATTGACTGTCATATCTTTTTCAAATCTGCCAGTGCAGACCCGGACAAAAGCAATGCGATCGCGGTGTTTTGGATCCATATTGGCTTGCAATTTGAACACAAAACCGGAAAATTCCGGGTAAGTGGGGGGAACTTCACCAACGCTACTGTTGTGAACACCTGGTTTTAAAGCACAGTCAAGGAAAGACTTGAGGAATAACTCTACGCCAAAGTTGGTCATGGCGCTACCAAAGAACACTGGAGTCATTTTGCCTTGATGCACTAATTCCAAATCTAGTTCCGGGCCGACTCCCTCTAAAAGTTCCAGATCATTTTTGAGTTGGTAGTACAAGTCTGCTTCTAGGAGTTGTTCAATTGTGGCATCACCCAAGTCAACAACAGTATCCAAAGCTTCTTTACTACCGTGGGCGCTACGTTCAAACAAGTGAATTTGTTGTTGTTGACGATCAAAAACACCCTTAAAGCGATCGCCCATCCCAATCGGCCAATTCACGGCGTAAGTCTGCAACCCTAGTTCCTGTTCAATTTCATCTAACAGTTCTAACGGTTCTCTACCCGGACGGTCGAGTTTATTTACAAAGGTGAAAATTGGCAAACCCCGCAATTTGCATACTTCAAATAATTTCCGGGTTTGGGGTTCCAAACCTTTAGCCGCATCAATTAACATCACCGCATTATCGGCGGCGGCGAGAGTGCGGTAAGTATCTTCACTAAAATCTTGGTGTCCGGGAGTGTCTAATAAATTGATCTGACAGTTACGGTATGCAAACTGTAAAACGGTTGAGGTAATGGAAATTCCCCGTTGTTGTTCCATCGCCATCCAGTCTGAGGTAGCCTTACGCTGCGCCCGTCGCGCTTTTACCGCACCAGCTTCGTGAATCGCACCTCCGTACAGCAGGAGTTTTTCTGTGAGTGTTGTTTTACCCGCGTCAGGGTGAGAAATAATCGCAAAGTTGCGTCGCAGTTCTACTGCTTGATGAAGTTCTGACTGAAGTTCAGTTGACATAATTGACCTAAATGTATAGCTTACCTTGTTACTTTACTTAACTTAATTTTTCTCTACTTTAGTAAGTCTTTTAATCTTAAAACAACGAGGCTCGTGATAGGTTCAACATAGTGATAAGTGCTGAGTCACCGAACTTTGCTCAACGCGGGGAACCCGCGCACGCAAGTTCTCGCTGAGTGCTGAGTAAAAAATGTTAGTCTCTAGTCTCTAAAAGGAGAGAAGTATGTACGACCCAGATAAGCGCAAGATTTTATCTGCCTTGTGTCATGGAGCGATTTTTTTCAGTACGACTTTTGTGTCAGTTGGCATACCGATCGCTATGCTATTCATTGCGAATGATCCGGTAGTGCTAGAAAATGCCAAAGAATCCATTAATTTTCACTTTAATGTTTGGATTTATGGAATCATTATTACAGCATTGATTTGGATAACTTTAGGTTTGTTATTTCCCTTAATTGGTATTGGCTATTTGCTGCATTGGGGATTAACAATTTGGGCGATCGCCAGCGTACTTACCAATCCAGACCAACCCTTTCGCTATCCCTTCATCTTCCGCGTCTTATAACTCTTTGCATCTACCATAATGAATGAAAAAGATCTATTTTTCGTTCAGAACTTAGTACTTTTTCCAGCCCGATTTTTAATACCTTGTTTTAATGCTAGTTAAGTACCAACCTAGTTGTAGAATACAAAATTGCCCCACAGCTTCATCAAGAGTAGGGCAAAGGACAGTTAAGCACTGTATTGTAGTTTGTCTGACAGTAGTAGAGTTTTTCTCTACTTTTGTGCCGCTTTGACTTGTGTCCATTACATCGTTTCCTTGACAAAAAATTATGTTTCCCATACAACGTCCCCGTCGTTTGCGTAGCCATCCCCAACTGCGCCGGATGGTACGTGAAACCATCCTCACCACCAACGATTTAATTTATCCACTGTTTGCTGTCCCAGGCGAAGGCATAGCCAAGGAAGTTAAATCCATGCCGGGAGTTTATCAACTCTCGGTAGACAAAATAGTGGAAGAAGCCAAAGAAGTTTATGACTTAGGCATTCCCGCCATTATTTTATTTGGCATTCCCGAAGATAAAGATGTTGATGCTACTGGTGCTTGGCACGATTGCGGAATTGTCCAAAAAGCTGCCACTGCGGTAAAAACGGCAGTCCCAGACTTGATTGTGATTGCTGACACTTGCTTGTGTGAATACACCAGTCATGGTCACTGTGGTTACTTACAAGTAGGTGATTTAACAGGCAGAGTCCTCAACGACCCCACCTTAGAATTACTCAAGAAAACCGCCGTTTCTCAAGCCAAAGCTGGTGCAGATATCATCGCCCCTTCCGGGATGATGGATGGTTTTGTCCAGGCAATTCGGGCGGGATTAGATGCAGCAGGATTTCAAGATACCCCCATTTTGTCGTATGCTGCTAAGTATGCTTCCGCTTACTATGGGCCTTTCCGGGATGCAGCCGACTCCACACCCCAATTTGGTGACAGAAGAACTTACCAAATGGATCCTGGCAATAGTCGGGAAGCTATCAAAGAAATTGAATTAGATATTGCCGAAGGTGCGGATATGCTCATGGTTAAGCCTGCTTTGGCTTACATGGATATTATCTGGCGGGTGAAGGAAGCGAGTAACTTACCTGTGGCAGCTTACAACGTTTCCGGTGAATATTCCATGATTAAAGCTGCGGCTTTAAATGGCTGGATTGACGAAGAGCGCGTAGTTATGGAAACATTAACTGGCTTTAAGCGGGCTGGTGCAGACTTGATTTTAACTTACCATGCCAAAGATGCAGCTAGATGGTTGCGGTAAGTGCCTTTTTGTGGAAATCTTACGCACAAAGATTGTCTGTGAAGAATGGGTGCAAGGGTTTTGAACACCTACACCCTTTCCCAAACCCTTGATTTTTCGTTTCTGGAGTTAGTCCTAAAACTATTTCTTTGTGTTTTGGTGTTTGAGCGTTAGATGATTATGATAAATCTGGGAAATAACGACTGAGAAAATCTTGCGGTGTCAAAATTGGAATTTCGTTAAATGCTACCAATACTAATAAATCTAAATCCCCAGTAATAATTGCTTCCGCATTCGCCGCAACAGCGGTAGCCAAAACAAAATTATCTTTTGGGTCGCGCAATTGAGGAGCATCTACAGAAATTGTGGGAGAATTATTAGATAAACTCTTGACTACGGACATCAACTCTTCTACTGTATAACCTCTTTGTTGTAGTCGGTGTTGAAATTTATCACGTCTTAAAGTTGTTTCTAGCTCTAATAATAAAGACTCAGAAATAAAGATATTAATTTGCTGATTTCTGGCTAAACGCAAAGTTTTAGCAGGAACACCTCCCCACAATCAAGCTGAAATCCAAACGTTAACATCAAGGATAACTCTCATGGGTTCGACCATAACTCTTGTCTGACATCCTTGACAATTTCGCTAATTTCTTCGAGCGTGGGTTGATTAGGATCAGGTTCTAAGTCTTCTAAGTCTTGCAGAAATTTATCTAAATTTACATTCGGCTGAGTAATTTTTTTCAAAACAATTTCATCTTCTGTCACTGAAACTGCATATTCTGTCAAAGGTTGGAGTTGTATCAACACTTCTTGAGGAATTTCTAGCTTTCCTTCAGATGTAACTTTAGCCACAATATTTGTATTCATAGTTTAATTTTTCCACTTTGATAAATTTTAGCCTTGATTAAGATTGCCTTACCTGCCGCTAAAAATAGCAATATCATTCACCAGAATGGAAATTAAGCAGCCGCTTATATCAACAAAGATTAAACTCTATTAGAAGAATTCAACAATCGCCCATTTCAGTCTCATCTGGGTGGTATAAAAAACTTATCAATATACTTTTAAGCAATTGCTCACAGCAAGCATAGCAAAACAATTTATGAAATTTAACTATCTATTAACACCCGCACTGATTGGAGTTTCAGTTGCTATTGTGCAACCACAAATGGCTGTCGCGCTTTCTTCAACCGAAGTCAGCAAAATTGCTAAAGCCATGACGGTGTTGATTGAAAATCCAAATGGTTCTGGTTCTGGGGTAATTATTCGCCGCGAAGGTGAGACTTACACTGTGTTAACGGCTAAACATGTTATCGATAACCCAGACAAATATGCAGTTGTCACTCCCGATGATCGCCGTTATGAGTTAAAGTACAACACGGTGAAAAAGCTATCGGGGATAGATTTAGCTATTGGGCAGTTTACCAGTAATAAAACTTATCCTGTGGCCAAAATCGGCAACTCCGATGATATCAGCGAAGGTGCAACATCTTATGTTGCGGGGTTCCCTCAACCCAGTGCGGCAATTTCTATCTCAATTTACAATTTCATTGAAGGGCGAATCACTGCCAATGCTTCTAAAGCGCTGCGTGACGGTTATGCTTTAGTTTACAATAACGACACTCTACCGGGAATGAGTGGCGGCCCAGTACTGAATGATAAAGGCGAATTAGTAGGTATTCACGGTAGAGGCGACACCGCCGAGAACTACCAAATTTCTGATAAAAATCCTGATGTAATTATTAAAACTGGTTTTAATTTAGGCATCCCCATTAATACTTTTTTACGCACCTTACCAAAAACTGAGATGGGTGCAGTCAGTCAGCCTCAGCCCACAACACCCAAGGCAGATGACTTTTATATTCAAGGTGGGGATAAGTATAAAAAAGGTGATTACAAAGGGGCAATTGAAGCTTACGACCAAGCAATTCGCATCAATCCCAAGTATTCTTATGCTTACAATGACAGAGGAAACGCCCGTTATTATTTAGGCGATAAACAAGGTGCATTAAAAGATTACAACCAAGCTATAAAGATTAATCCTGAATATGCCTTTGCCTATTATAATCGCGGCAATATTCTCTATGATTTTGATGATAAAAGAGGGGCGTTGGCTGATTATAACCAAGCCTTGAAACTTAATCCTAATTATTCTTCTGCTTATAATAATCGCGGTAACTCCCACTATGCTTTAGGCGATAAACAGAGGGCGCTGGCTGATTATAACTTAGCAATTAAAACTGATCCTGGTAATTCGGAAGCTTATTACAATCGGGGAAATACTCGCGCTAGTTTAGGAGATAAGCAAGGGGCAATAACTGATTATAATCAAGCGATTAAGATTAACCCTAATTATGTTTTTGCCTACAATAACCGGGGAAATATACGCTATGATTTGGGTGATTATCAAGGAGCGATCGCAGATTATTCCCAAGCTGTTAAAATCAACCCTAATCATTCCTCCGCTTACAACGGTAGGGGTAATGCTCGTTATTATTTGGGCGATAAACAAGGCGCAACTGCTGATTACACCTTAGCCTTGAAAGCTAATCCCAACAACGCCGAAGCTTATTATAACCGAGGCAATGCTCGCTCTGATTTGAAAGATTCCTCAGCAGCGATCGCTGATTACAATCAAGCAATTAAACTTAATCCTAACTATTCTGCTGCTTACAATGGTAGAGGTAATGCCTTTTATTATTTAGGTGAAAAGCAAAAGGCACTTGCAGATTATAGCCAAGCCATCAAAAGCGATACTAATAATTCTGAAGCTTACTATAACCGAGGCAATGTTTACTTTGATTTAGGTAATAAAAAAGGAGCGATCGCCGACTATACCCAAGCGATTAAAATTAATCCTAATTATGCCTATGCTTACAATAATCGCGGTAATGCTAAGTATGATGTCAATGATTTGCAAGGAGCCTTAGCTGATTATAATCAAGCCTTAAAGCTTCTGCCTAATTATGCCTATGCTTACTACAATCGAGCGAATGTTTACAAAAATCTGGGAGACTTAGAAGGAGCGATCGCCGATTATAATCAAGCAATTATCAACAACTCCAACTATGCCCAAGCCTATCAAAATCGTGGTCTGGCTCGTTATGATTTAGGCGAACAGCAAGGGGGTATTACTGATTTAGAAATGGCAGCTAATTTGTATAAAGAACAAGGAAACGCAGCAGCTTATCAACAAACCATAGAAGCAATTAGAAAACGTCAACGTTAGCAAGCAAAAAACCATGAGTATTATTTTGGATTGCTTTTAAATTCTGAATTCTTACGAGTTATTTCACATTAAAACTATGAAATTATGACAACTTTACCTGAGTAAATACTAAGTGCTGGAAAATTACCAAGAAATATCAGCAACAATCAACCACTATCATCCGTCAATCCACTTACTCAGAAAACACTCCTCCTAAAACTGTCTAGCAACAATCAGGCAGTGATTTTCTCATGTTTTGAGGTATAACGTGATGAAATCGAATATTAAGTTATTTCCCACAATCAACAGCACCAGCAATTTTCCCAAAGGTGTTGTTTTTACCATAGCTTTAACCAGCTTGCTATCTTTGGGACAGGGATTTATCGGTAATTATTCAGCTGAAGCTGCGCCGCGTGGGGAACCGATACAACTTTCGCAACGCTTACCGGATCACTTTCGTAATCGCTCTAATGGATTACCGCGAAGAATTGCCAACATCATAATTAATGATGCGGCTCGGCGTGGTAGAGTAACGAGTAATCAAGTGAGAATTACTCAAGTCCGTTCTCAAACTTTTGCTAATCCTTGTATTTTTAATTTTGGTGAAGTTTGTACAAGAGAATATAACCCCATCAAAGGTTGGGAAGTAATTGTTACAGTTCAAAATCAGTATTTTACTTACCACGTTGATGAATCTGGTTCTCAGATTGTTTTAGATCCAAAAACTACAGATTCAGGCTCAGACAACAGTTATCAATTACCAAGAGCGATCGCCAACAATATTTTACGAGATGCTTCCCGTCGTTCTGGAGAGAATATCAGTAATTTAAAAATTACCCAAGCGACCCGCAAAACCTTTGGTAATGCTTGTGAATTTAATTTTGGTGAAGTTTGTACACAACAATATGATCCTATTCAAGGTTGGGAAGTAATAGTCAGAGTTGAGGGACAGTCTTGGACTTACCACAGCAATGAATCTGGTTCCCAAATCGTTTTAGATCCGCAAATTAGCGATTCAGGTTCAGAAAACAGTGGACAACTACCAAGAGCGATCGCTGATAGAATTTTACGAGACGCGGCTCGTCGTTCTGGGGAAGATGTGAATGATTTAAGAATTAGCCAAAGTACTCGCAAAACCTTTGGTAATGCTTGTGAGTTTAACTTTGGCGAAGTTTGTACTAGGGAATATAACCCCATTCGCGGCTGGGAAGTGATTGTGCGAGTGCGTCGTCAGACTTGGACTTATCATGTTGATGAATCTGGTTCTCGGATTGTGTTAGATCCGCAAGTTAGCGATTCAGGTTCAGAAAATAGTGGACAACTACCAAGTGCGATCGCCGATAAAATTTTACGAGACGCGGCTCGTCGTTCTGGGGAAGATGTGAATGATTTAAGAATTAGCGAAAGTACTCGCAAAACCTTTAGTAATCGTTGTGTCTTCAACTTTGGCGAAATCTGCACAGAAGAATATAACCCCATTCGCGGCTGGGAAGTGATTGTGCGAGTGCGTCGCCAGACTTGGACTTATCACGTTGATGAATCTGCTTCTCGGATTGTTTTAGACCCGGATATTGGACGCTAGATTGGTGAAGCTGGCGACTAATCACAACAAAATCTCCGACTGCTTTGCACGGTCGGGGATCTGAGCATCTCGATTGTTTCAATGCAAATAGGATTGCTATATTGGCATTTGAGCAATTTGAATAGTATATAATGATGGATTGTGTCGAATCGTCAAATTTAAACCCAGCCAATGCCTAAACTAAAAACCCGTAAAGCAGCAGCAAAACGGTTCCGCGCTACTGGTAGCGGTAAAATCGTCCGCCGCAAAGCTTTCAAAAATCACTTGTTAGAACACAAGACCACTAACAAAAAGCGTAAATTCTCCAAAATGGCAATTGTCAACGAGCGCGACGAAGAAAACGTACGCTTGATGCTGCCTTATTTGTAATGTAAATCTTTTAGGAATTAAAACATGACACGGGTAAAACGCGGTAACGTAGCTCGCAAACGCCGCAATAAAATTCTCAAGTTAGCTAAAGGTTTTCGTGGTTCTCACTCAACGCTGTTTAGAACCGCTAATCAGCAAGTAATGAAAGCGCTACGCAGTGCTTACCGCGATCGCAAAAAACGCAAACGCGATTTTCGCCGTCTGTGGATCACTCGGATTAACGCTGCTGCTAGACAACATGGTTTAAGCTACAGCCAGTTGATTGGTAACTTGAAAAAAGCCGAGATCCAACTCAACCGTAAAATGTTGGCACAATTAGCAGTTCTAGATCCTACCAGCTTCAGCAAAGTTGCTGAATTGGCAAGCCAAGCTAAAAAATAAAGGTGGTAACGGATGAATAACCTTTGAAGGATAAAGTATGAAGTATGAAGGCTGAAACTTACCCCAAGCATCAATCAAGGGGTTGGCAAAAACTTAGCTCGTTGCTGAAAAAATTGGTGACGCAACAAGTGTGTTTTTCATCCTTTATTCTTTATCCTTTATCCTTGAATCGGTTATATCGGGTATTATCCACCGCCATTTTAGGGATTTTCTGCTGTTTATTTTTAGTCACAGGATTACCTGCATCTGCCGCAGAAATGCCAGAAATTCAGCGGCGGGGCTATTTTACAATTGCTGTTAAAGATAATCTGCCCCCCTTGGGATTTAGGGATGGTAATGGTAATATCCAAGGCTTAGAAATTGATTTGGCGCAACGTTTAGCCACAGATTTACTAGGAAAAGCCGAGGCTGTGAAATTGCAACCTGTAGCGAATCGCGATCGCTTATCTGTAGTATTAAAGCAGAAGGTTGATTTAACAATTGCCAGAGTCACAGCTACAGAGTCACGCTCTCGGTTAGTAAGTTTCAGTGTGCCTTATTACTTGGATGGCACTTACTTAATTACAAAAGATAACACCGTCAAAGAACTGCGGGATTTAGCCAAGCGTAAAATAGCCGTACTCAATCACTCTGATGCGATCGCTCAAGTGCGTTATTATGTCCCCAATGCGGAGTTAGTAGGAGTAAATTCTTACCAGGAAGGACGAGAGCAGCTAGAAAGTAACGCAGCCACAGCCTTTGCAGCCGATGCGAGTGTCCTCAGCGGTTGGATACAACAGTATCCGCAATATCGGCTATTACCCACAAAGCTATCAACAGAACCCTTATCTGTAGTTATGCCCAAGGGCTTGCAATACGACGAACTGCGACGTAAGGTAAATGAAGCGATCGCTCGTTACACAGTCGAAGGTTGGCTGAAGCAACGCGCTCAATATTGGGGATTACCTTAAGAAAGCAAAGTGCAGAAGGTAAAATTTAAAAGAGTTATTGTACTTTTGCCTTTTAACTTTTAATTTTTAACTTCTCTACGGTTGATAATAGATAGAGAAAGTAGTTTTAATATTTGTCTTGACAGGCGATGGATAATAATCTAGCTGTTGTTTACCTCTCGATTGTAGTAGCAATTTTGGCGTTTGCGGTTGTGAGTGTTTTCCGCCAAATTCTCAAAACTCGGAAATTAGAAGGCTCATTCGCAAAACTGCGAAAAAAATTGGAGAAAGAAAAAGGTACAACTCAGGAATATTACGAGTTAGCCTGTATTTATTCTGAGAAAAAATTGTACACTCAGGCGATCGCCCTATTTCAAAAAGCTCTCAAAGCAGCTGAAGAAGAAGGCGAAGAAGCAATTGCTCCTATTTACAATGGCCTAGGATATACTTACTTTGCTCAAGAACAATATGATTTGGCAATTCGTCAATACAAAGAAGCGCTGAAAAATAAACCAGATTATGTGGTGGCATTAAATAATATCGGTCATGCCTATGAACGAAAAAAATTAAATGCTCAGGCGCTACAAAGTTACGAAGAAGCACTTAAATTCGCTCCTAATAATTCCACTGCAAAACGTCGTGCAGAATCTCTAAGACGCTTGGTTTCTGCTTAATTAATAACTGCGCTTTTCTTAATAAAAAACTTAAAAACCAGGTTTATTAAGAAAACCTGGTTTTTTATATAACTATGTATAAAATAATCAATTTTTTACACATATATACTTGCAAATTTTCAACTTTTCAAAGAAATTAGGAATCTATCTCCTGACTATTTAGCCTTGAATTTGAAAAATATAATATTACTCGCCATAAATTTATCGGTTTTTTAATTCGTATTGAGAATGAAATAATTATAAGTTCTTGGTTGGCTCATTACAAATGTTTAAAAGATTCCGGTTTCCTTGGTTAGCCATTACTATAATTATCTGCCTGGCACTATTTTTTGGTTTTGTTGGCAAACTATCTGCTCAACAATCGCAGATTTCCCATCCGTTAACCCCATTAACAGAATCAGAAATTACCACAGTTGTGGAGGTTATTAAAAAGCAAAAAACTTTAAGCGATATAGCGGTATTTTCTATTGTTGCTTTACAAGAGCCAGATAAAAAAGAAGTTTTAAATTTTACACCAAATAAAGAATTTCAGCGCCAAGCTTTTGTAGTAGTATACGAGCGCCTGCAAAACAAAACCTACGAAGGTGTTGTTGATTTAAAAAAGAAATCACTCAGTTCTTGGAAAGAAATAGCTAATGCTCAACCTGCTTTAGGTTATACAGAATGTGCTTTAACATCTCAAATTGTCAAAACTGATGAGCGATGGCAAAAAGCCATGCAAAGAAGGAGAATCAAAGATTTTGATGACGTTAAAGTTAGTTGTTGGGCACCGGGAATTTTAAGTAAACAAGAAGAAACAAAAGGCGATCGCCTGGCTCGTGGATTATCTTATTATCGAGGCGATCGCTGGAATTATTACGGTAGTCCGATTGAAGGCGTACTAGCAACTGTAAATTTAAATACAGGTAAAGTTGTTAGTTTTATAGACCGAGGAATCGTACCCTTTTCCAAAGAAAACTGGAACTATGATCTTAAATCTTTAGGTAAATTACTAACACCGCCAAAACCATTAAGAATTTTTCAGCCTCATGGTAGAACCTTCCAAATCAATGGCAACGAAATTAGTTGGCAAGGCTGGAAATTTCGCTATCTAATGCACCCGCGTGATGGCTTGGTGTTGTATTTAGTTAATTACCAAGATGGAGACAAGATTCGACCAGTTTTATATCGTGGCAGTCTATCAGAAATGGTAGTACCTTATGGTGACTCTGATCCTACTTGGTCATTCCGCAATGCTTTTGATGTCGGTGAATATAACTTTGGTGTCTTAGCTAATGCACTGGAATTAGGCAAAGATATTCCCACCAACGGAGTTTTACTAGATGCTATATTTGCCAACGAACAAGGCGAACCTGTAACAATGCCAAGAGTTGTGGGGATTTATGAGCGTGATAATGGCATTCTCTGGAAACATTATGGATATGATACTCAGCGCAATGATGTGCGACGCAATCGTGAATTAGTTGTCACTATCACTGCAACAGTTGACAATTACGATTACAGCCTGAATTGGATTTTTCATCAAGACGGCACTTTAGAAGTACAAAATGAATTATCAGGAATTGTCTTGGCACAAGGAACAGCTTTAGAGAAAGAATCTTTTAATAATTCTTATGGACGGCTACTAGCTAAAAATATTTTTGGCGTAAATCATCAGCACTTTTTTAATTACCGCCTAGATATGGATGTAGACGGACAGGCAAATTCTGTCATGGAGATGAACGTTAATTCTGTGCCAATAAGTGATAAAAATCCTTTAGGAAATGCGATCGCAGTAGAAGACACACCATTAACAAAAGAAAAGGCTGCTGTGCGCGATTTAGATACAAAGCATAGCCGAGAATGGATGATTAGCAGCACAGATAAAAAGAATAATCTTGGTGTGGGAACTGCATATATGCTAATGCCAACGGGAAACACAATATTTTTTCCAACAGAAGGTGCAGAAATTCGGAAACGAGCCGAATTTGCTACCCATCACTTCTGGGCAACAAAATATAAATCAAATGAACTTTATGCTGGTGGCAATTATCCTAACCAAGGTCAACCACAAGAAGGATTACCGAAATATATTGCTGATGACGAATCTTTAACCAATGAAGACATCGTAGTCTGGTACACGATGGGAATGACACACGTACCTCGTCCTGAAGATTGGCCTGTGATGCCTGTTCATCGTGTTGGGTTTAAGTTAGTTCCACGCGGTTTCTTTAGCCGTAATCCTGTCATCAATTTGCCTGAGTAACTATTAGATACCCGACTTCTTCAAAAAGTTGGGTATCTAGTGATTCACTAATGATTTCTGGTTACTCTATATTTATAGAAATATTAAGAATAACTTTGCAAAATTCATGAATAAATGTTAAATATACTCTTTATCTTGATAACAAGATTTGCACAACACTAAGAATTATTTCGTTAAACAATATACTATGTTGTTTAACTTAAAAGCTGAACGCCTATCATCAACAAGGTTTCAGCGATCGCCAGACAAATTAACTAGTAAATAGTCCTATTTATTCAACGCTACAAGTTTTGGGACAATCAAAGACTAATAATTTCGCAATCATAGTCCACCTCTGATTCACCTCACAAGGGAGAACGCCTGATGAAATTGGCTTACTGGATGTACGCAGGCCCAGCCCACATTGGTACTTTGCGAATCGCGAGTTCGTTTAAAAACGTTCATGCGATTATGCACGCCCCACTCGGAGATGATTATTTTAACGTTATGCGCTCTATGCTCTCACGGGAGCGAGATTTTACACCAGTGACAACCAGTGTGGTCGATCGCCACGTTTTGGCGCGTGGTTCTCAAGAAAAGGTAGTTGATAACATTACCCGCAAAGATGCTGAAGAACACCCAGATTTAATTGTGTTAACTCCCACCTGCACCTCTAGCATTCTGCAAGAAGATTTGCAAAACTTTGTGGAACGCGCCCGGATTGAGGCTAAAGGCGATGTTCTCCTAGCAGATGTCAACCATTATCGCGCTAACGAACTGCAAGCAGCCGATCGCACTCTCCATCAAATTGTCCAATACTATATCGAGAAAGCGCGCAAAAAAGGCGAACTACCTACCACCAAAACCGAAAAGCCATCAGTTAACATCATCGGTATTTCTACTCTTGGTTTCCATAACAACCACGATTGCACCGAACTAAAAAAACTCATGGGTGATTTGGGAATTGAGGTTAACGCCGTAATTCCCGAAGGTGCTTCTGTTCATGAACTAAAGAATTTGCCGAAGGCTTGGTTTAACTTAGTTCCTTACCGGGAACTTGGTTTAATGACAGCTAATTACCTGCAAGCAGAATTCGGAACGCCTTGCGTAGATATTACACCGATGGGTGTGGTAGAAACTGCCCGTTGCATTCGCAAGATTCAACAGGTAATTAACGAACAAGGCGCAAATGTTGACTATGAAGAATATATCAACGAGCAAACCTTGTATGTCTCGCAAGCTGCTTGGTTCTCGCGTTCAATCGACTGTCAGAATTTGACTGGTAAAAAAGCTGTGGTATTTGGCGACAATACCCACGCCGCCGCCCTCACCAAAATTCTTTCACGGGAAATGGGAATTCATGTAGTTTGGGCAGGAACCTACTGCAAATATGATGCAGACTGGTTCCGCGAACAAGTTAGCGAATACTGCGACGAAGTGCTGATTACTGATGATCATGGCGCAATTGGGGATGCGATTGCTCGTGTCGAACCCTCAGCCATTTTCGGTACACAAATGGAACGCCACGTTGGGAAACGCTTAGATATTCCTTGCGGTGTAATTGCTGCACCTATTCACGTCCAGAACTTCCCCATTGGGTACAAACCATTCTTGGGTTACGAAGGTACAAATCAGATAACAGATTTAATCTACAATTCCTTCACTTTAGGAATGGAAGACCATTTATTAGAAATATTTGGTGGACACGATACTAAGGAAGTCATTACTAAAGGTATTTCCGCCGAATCTGATTTGAGTTGGACAAAAGATGGTCTAGCAGAATTGAATAAAATACCTGGTTTTGTGCGCGGCAAAGTGAAGCGAAATACTGAAAAATTTGCCCGCGATCGCGGTTTCAAAGATATCAATGCTGAGGTGCTATACGCTGCCAAAGAAGCTGTAGGGGCGTAGTCAAGATTAGGGTGGGGTTGCTCACCCTAAATTACTAATTTGGTGATTGTACTAGTAAAGCTAAATATTGGCGATCGCTGATACCTTGGGGAAAGGCACACTGAAGAAATTTATAAGTGCTGGTTAAATGAGGTGCGATCGTCTTGTTCATTATCAGTTACCTGTCAATGAATAGGGCATACTTGTTATCATGGACTGGAAAGCCTACAGCATTAGAAAATATTCCACTATGTCCAATCAGACAAACTTAACTGATGCTTGTAATAACCTAGCGGAACTTTGCGATCAAGTAGTTGCAGATAGAAATGTAGTAATTATTAATCGCCAAGAAGGTGAAGGTGTTGCTTTAATTGCTGTCGATGAACTTAACAGTTTACTCGAAACATCTTATCTACTTCGTTCACCTAAAAATGCAGCACGGCTATTCACTGCTTTAGAAAGAGCAAAAGCTAGAATATTAAAACCTCAAAGTATTAACGAACTGCGTCAGGAGTTGGGTATTGGCGAAGAAGAAGAATGAAACCCAACCTTAAGAAAATAAAGCCAGAGATGCTGTTTTCCATCCAGAATTCCGAGAAGACCTTGTTTATTGGATTGAAACAAACCGGAAAACTGCGCTTCGTGCTTTTGATTTGATTGAATCGATTATGCGAGATCCTTTTTCAGGAATTGGTAAACCTGAGCCATTAAAATACTTAGATTCAGATGCGTGGTCACGACGACTTACTCAAGAACATCGTATTGTTTATCTAGTAAGTGATGACCGGATTGATTTTCTCCAAGCTCGATATCACTACTAAGTATTAAAGGAATCTGTAAAACCATTTTGTCAGTTTTGGAAGCCCATACATATCTCTTAATTTACTTTCAGCTATTTTTATTACATTTTCCCCAAGAGGAGTATTTTATAGCAAGCTATTGCTATCCTCTACACCTTGACATAGCAAGGATTTTACGATAATCACGAGAGCTATTACAAACCATTTACGAATGAATACTGATAAATAAAATTTAACTCTCACCAATTATTACAATACAAGCTTATTAGTTAAGCGATCCCGCAAGCTAAAATCGCTTACCTACTGATTCACCGTTGTATTTCCAGCAACGAGGTATAAAAAATTGTCAAAAAAACATAGTAGTTGCTGATCAAAAAAATCGGGATAGGCATGATAAGGTTTAAATCCAACCCATTCTGTTCGCGCTTCTCATCATGCATCTACACTATTTAGAACCAAAACACCTTGAAGAATTAGTCAAGGGTAGTAGTATAGATTTACACCTAGCGCAACTAAATTTTAAATCTCTCCAAGGTGCGATCGCCTACGAATACCTGTTAATTTCCGAACTTCTTCCCCGGACTAACACAGGTATGGTAAAAAGCGGCTGGTTGCAGCGTTACAGTCATATCACTGCTGGCGGCTGGTGGTGTGGGGGACTAGATCCGCTAAATAATTGGCAATCAATGGAATGGGGATGCTTTAAGCCAAACCAACAGCGCATCAAGGATAATGGCAAACCAATAAAATATGAACATCCACCCAGCACACCAACCAGGGTATTTTGTTTGCGGGTGACGCTGGAAATATGGCAAGAAACTGCACAGCGTTACAATCTCAACTTACCTACGAACATCAGCGTTGATGCTAACGGTGAAGCCGTCGGTTTTTGGCAATGGGTGATGGAACAGAATATCCCCGTGATTATCTGCGAAGGTGCAAAAAAGGCGGCTGCACTGTTATCGCAGGGGTATGCAGCGATCGCAGTTCCAGGAATTACCAGCGGTTATCGAGTTGTCAAAGATGGATTTGGTAAAGTTACCAGTCGTCAACTAATTCCTGACTTAGCGTTGTTTGCGAGTGCAAAACGCACTATATATATATGTTTTGATTTTGAAACTCAACCCAAGACTATAGCAGCGGTGAATAATGCGATCGCTCAACTTGGTTGCTTATTCCAAGAAAAAAGTTGCTTAGTCAAAGTTATCGAACTACCAGGGCCAGAAAAAGGTGTTGATGAATTAATCGTTGCTAAAAATGGTCACGCCTTCGATAAAGTTTATCGCCAAAGTGTGGATTTAGAAATTTATTTAGCACACACCAAGCCACATACAGAATTAACCATTCCATCTACACTGACTATTAATCGTCCTTACTTAGGTGAGATAGCTTTTCCGAACTCAGGATTAGTCGGAGTGAAATCAGCCAAAGGTACAGGTAAAACTACAGCCTTACAAAATATTGTCAAACAAGCCAAAATCAAAAATCAGCCTGTCTTGTTAATTACCCATAGAATCCAACTAGGAAAATTTTTATGTGACAAAGTTGGTATTCAATGGGGTTTAAATACTAATAATTTACTTTCTTACTTTGAAAATCAAATTACTGAATCACTGGGTTTATGTATTGACTCTATTTGGAAAATAAACTCCGATAATTGGCAAGGTGGCATTATTATCTTAGATGAAGTAGAGCAATTATTATGGCATTTATTAAATAGTGATACTTGTAAAAACAAACGCGTCAAAATTTTAAAAAATTTCCAGAAATTAATCAGCACAGTTTTGAAAACTGGCGGTTTAGTAATTGCCCAAGATGCTGATTTATCAGATGTATCATTAGAATATTTACAAGGGTTATCAGGAATCAAAATAACGCCGTGGTTACTTGTAAATCAATGGCAACCAGAACGCGGTTGGGATATAACTTTTTATGATTCACCTAACCCAACACCTTTAATTCATCAATTAGAATTAGATTTACTTGCAGGACGTAAATGCTATGTCACAACTGATAGTCGGTCTGGAAGATATAGCTGTGAAACCATTGAAAATTATCTCAAAGAACGTTTAGAAAAATTACGCTATCAATTTCCTAAAAGCTTAGTCATTAGTAGTAGAACTACTAACACGCCTGACCATCCTGCGGTTGAATTTGTCGGTACTATTAATCAAAAAATTGCAGATTACGACACTATTTTTGTCACTCCCAGTTTAGGAACTGGTATTAGTATAGATGTTCAACATTTTGATAGAGTTTATGGCATTTTTCAAGGTGTAATTCCTGATTCAGAAGCACGACAAGCATTAGCCAGAGTCAGAGATAATGTACCTCGAATTGTTTGGTGTGCTAAAAGAGGCATCGGTTTAATTGGTAGTGGTAGTACAAACTATCGTTTGCTATCTGATTGGTATCAAGCCAATCAAAAAGAAAATTTAGCTTTACTTAGCCCACTACATAAAATAGATGTAGATTTACCTTTAGTATATGACCCAATTCATCTACGTACTTGGGCTAAATTATCTGCGAGAGTCAATGCTTCTATTCGCCTTTACCGTCAATCTATGCAAGATGGATTAACAACTGATGGACATCAAATTTGGCTGCGGAGTAATGCAGTTCACAATAATATTATTCGAGATTTACGTTTAGCATTTTTAGCAACTGACTCTAATGATTTAGCAACACGCAAAAGGCTAATCCTAGAAATTGTGAAAGTTCAAAGAGATTGGACAGATAAGCGTCAAAAAGCTAAAGATATTAAACGCCAAATGCAGGAAATTAAACAAAAAAATCAATTAGTGAGTGCTAAAGTTATTGCAGAAACGCAAGATATTGATTATGTAGAATATCAACAATTAACATCTAAAAATTCTCTTACAGATTTAGAGCGTAATCAAATACATAAATATACCCTCAAACAAAAATACGGCGTAGAGGTTACACCTTTACTAAAAATACGAGATGATCAAGGCTATTATTCCCAACTGTTGATTCACTATTATTTAACACACGAAAGTGATTATTTTCATGTTAGAGATCAGCATGAATGGCAACAGCAATTGCAGTGGGGTGAGGGAAAAGTTTTTCTACCAGATATCAAAACTTATACTTGCAAAGTTGAAGCAATGAAAGCTCTAGGCATATTAGAGTTTCTTGACCCATCCCGAAATTTTACAGAAAATGATGCTGATTTACTCTGGTTACAAGATGTTGTTTATCAACACAGTAAACATATCAAACGGGTTTTAGGAATTGACTTAGTTAGGGAAGAAGAAACAACTTCACCAATTAAAATACTTGCTAAATTACTCAAGTTATTAGGATTGAAGTTGAAACTAGTTAAAGAAGGTTATCAATTAGACCCTGGAACTTTCTATGATGGTAGGGAAAAAATATTTGTGATTTGGTATCAACGAGATGAATTGATGTTAGCTGATTTGAAAGGTAGGCAACTAGAAATACAGGATTTTTCAACTTGGAAGTTTGAGCATGTGAAGCAGCAATCTGTATTAGCAAGCTTATCCATGAAATGAATTACCCAAGGCTATGACTGCATTTTGACCACCAAATCCAAAACTAAAACATAAGATATTTTGAATTAATTTTTTTTGTGCAGTCATCACAAAATTTAAATCAAACTCTGGTGTTTGCAAGCCAACACATGGAGGTAAAACTTGCTGCTGCAATGCTTTTAAAGAAAAAGCAATTCCTAACGCTCCTGAAGCACCTAGAGTGTGACCTGTGGCACCTTTAGTAGAACTGACAGCTACTTGTTGAGGAAATAACTGTTGTATGACTTTGCTTTCAATTTGGTCATTTAACTTTGTAGCTGTACCGTGAGCATGAATATAATCAATGTCCTTTGGAGTTAGATTGCTGCGTTCTAGACATTGTTTAATAGCAGCGATCGCACTTTTACCGTTTGGTTCTGGTTGGTTAGTATGATAAGCATCTGCGGTAAAACTAAAGCCCAAAATTTCTCCATAAACTCTAGCTTGGCGTTGCTTGGCTAACTCTGCTGACTCTAAAACCAAAACTGCACCACCTTCACCCAAAACTAACCCTTCTCGCTGCACATCAAAAGGATAAGCACCAGTCTTGGCTAAAGCATTCATCTGCTGAAACCCGCAGATAGTTAGAGGTGTGATTGGTGCTTCTACAGCCCCAGCAATTACTCGTTCACATTGCCCAGTTTGAATTAAAAAAGCTGCTTGAGCAATAGCCCAAATTCCCGTAGCACAAGCCGCCATCGGTGCAGAAACTATTCCCGTTGCCCCAATTTGCCTAGCCGCTGCGATCGCATTTATATGGGGTAAAACATCCAGCCAATCTTCTAATACGTAATTGCTATCTTTCCCATTCATTCGCCTAGCCAGCGATTCCCAAGCACCCTGATAGCTGCGACTCGATCCAATCACGACTGCACAATCAGCTAAGGGGGGAGACAAACCAGCATCTTTTAACGCAGAAGCAACAACCAGTTGGGTGAGCATTTTTAACTCAGATGGTTGTTTACCAATCAAGCCTATGGGGACTGGTTCAAATTCTAGAAATGGTCGCTGTAATTGAATTCCTGATTTCCCTGCAATTAAATTTTGCCAGCTATCTTCTAAATTTGCGCCTAAAACGGAGACTAAACCAATACCAGTAACAATAACCTTAACCAATTTTGTGAGTTAGAAGCGGGGACGCAGAAAGTATAAAGTGTTCAGTCTGAATTCTGAAGTGTGAAGTAATACATTTCTAGACTGGAGTGCGATCGGTAAGATACATATATTATTGCTGTTGTTGCAACCAAGCCACTAAATCAGCTTCCGACGAAAAATCTAGCAAAGCTTCTGCTAAATCTTCTAATTGAGTTAATGATAATCCCCGCAGTTGCTCTTGTAATTCAGGCGCAATTGTACCAATACGCCTTTTTAAAAGACGCTGAATGACTTTCAACTCTCCTTGTTGCAAACCTTGTTGCAGTCCTTGTTGTAAACCTTGTTCTATCCCTTCTTCCATCCAACTGGTGACGATTTGCATAACTACCTCTTGTTGAGTTGGTTCAAATTGGGCAATTTCCGCTTGGAATATTTCTTTTTCTTGGGCATTTAGGCGTAGGTAACTGTCAATAAACCCAGAAATTAACTGCATCCGCGCGGGATCTAACTGCAATGTAGCTAACAGACGCAGACACTCAGATTTTACTCTGGGTCGGTCTTGTGGCGCTATATTCATATTAGCCATTAGCGCACTAGCGACAGGATTTTGCTGTTGCAGATATTCTCGCCAATTCAGACGGTTCAACTGAATGACATCATAGTTGAATTGCAAGATAACTTTATTGGGAAATGCTACTTGATGAAAATCTTGTTCGGCTTTTTTGGGGCGCTCGTAAGAAAATAAAGCAATGGGATAAACTGGCAAGGCGTATTTTTCATACAATCTGGCAAAGTAGCGATACATCCGTAAATCAAATGCTTCTTGATAATAAGCTTGATGTTCTAAATGCACTAAGAAAAAAGATTCTTGCCCTCTAAATTTTGCTTTTACTAATATGTCAGTTTCGTATTTTTCGCCAGCCGTAACATCAGTAAATATTTCTTTGTCAATGAAAGAAATACTATCCCGTTCAAGATAAGCGGTAATCTCTGGAAAAAATAACTCGATAAATTCCCAGAAGAATGTAGTGAGTAGTTCTTTGAATAAGCGATCGTGGTCTATCATGCCAAATTTATATCATGTCTGTTGTAGGAAAGCGATCGCACTAAGTTTGAGTTTCGTTACCAGTTTAATTTATCTCGCGCATACCGCTAAGTTGGAGTTTCATTGCGAGTGTGTCAATCATAAAATTAACGCGATGTGCGACGACTTATTCTCAAAACCCCTCTCCAAACCTCTCACACCAGTTGCTACAACGAGGGTTCCCCCCGCAACACACTGGCTCCCCGCAGCGGAGAGAGGCTTTGAGTATTACTCCCCTTCCCTGGTAGGGAAGGGGTTGGGGGTTAGGTTTGAAATAAAGTTGCACACCGCGTAAATTAGCAAAACGAGAATTTTATTCACGGTGAAATTGTTTAATATCTCATTCGCAAGTATCAAAGACTCGCCAGTGAGTATCAAAGACTGATTAATGAGCAAAATATACTCATTCACGAATATCAAAGACTCGCCAGCGAGTATCAAAGACTGATTAATGAGCAAAATATACTCATTCACGAGTATCAAAGACTCGCCAGCAAGTATTCAAGACTCGTTCACGAGTATCAAAGACTCACCAGCGAATATCAAATACTGATTAATGAGCAAAATATACTCATTCACGAGTATCAAAGACTCATCCACGAGTATTCAAGACTCATTTACTAGTCATAACTACTCGCGTGCCATTTGCAAATTTATAATGATAAATTATTTATCACAATTACGTAGAATCTATTACTACTCATGTAGTGTGATATGGCATGGAGAATTGCTCTGAGATTGTCGAGCCAATCAGGGGCATTAAATCATCATTATCGTTGATAGGTGAATCTCAGTATGGCTGAAATGCCTCCACATTTCCTTCAAAAAATCCGAGAAGCGAAAGAGAACAGGCTGAAAGAATTAGATTTAAGCAATGATTTTCTTACTGATAACAAAGAAAAATTAACAGAGATTCCGGCTGAGGTGTTTGAACTGGAATGGTTGGAGGTTTTGAATTTAAACGGCAACAGAATCACCAAACTGCCAGAAGCGATCGCCAGTCTGCAACAACTCACCTCCCTAGATTTAAGCTTCAGCCAAATCACCAAACTGCCAGAAGTGATCGCCCGTCTACAACAACTCACCTCCCTTAATTTAAGCCGCAACCGAATCACTACGCTGCCAGAAGCGATCGCCCGTCTACAACAACTCACCT
>NZ_DF978451.1:37129-37282 GCF_002897135.1 Nostoc cycadae WK-1
ACTGCCAGAAGCGATCACCCGTCTACAACAACTCACCTCCCTGAATTTAAGTGGCAACCGAATCACCACACTGCCAGAAGTGATAGTCCGTTTAAAACAACTCACCTACCTGAATTTAAGCGTTAACCAAATCACCACACTGCCAGAAGCGAT
>NZ_DF978452.1:0-32198 GCF_002897135.1 Nostoc cycadae WK-1
ATAGTCTCAATAATCTGGCAGGACTCTACAAATTGACAGGAAGGTACAATGAAGTCGAACCCCTGCATCTGCAAGCTTTAGAACTGTGGCAAAACCTGTTAGGAGCAGAACATCCCCTTGTGGCCACTAGCTTGAATAATCTGGCAGAACTCTACCGTGCGACAGGAAGGTACAGTGAAGCCAAAACCCTGTATCAGCAAGCCTTAGAACTCAGACAACGCCTATTAGGAACAGAACATCCTGATGTCGCCGTTAGCTTGAATAATCTGGCAGAACTCTACAACGAGATAGGAAAATACACTGAAGCCGAACTCCTGCATCTGCAAGCTTTAGAAATTAGACAGCGCTTGTTAGGAACAGAACATCCTGATATCGCCGTTAGCCTGAATAATCTGGCAGGACTCTACTGTGCGACAGGAAGGTACAGTAAAGCCGAACTCCTGCATCTGCAAGCTTTAGAAATCAGACAACGCTTGTTAGGAGCAGAACATCCTGATGTCGCCGTTAGCCTGAATAATTTGGCAGGACTCTACTGTGAGACAGGACGCTACAGTGAAACCGAAACCCTTTATCAGCAAGTTTTAGAAATCAGAAAACGCCTGTTAGGAGTAGAACATCCTGATGTCGTCAGTAGTCTCAATAATCTGGCAGGACTCTACTGTGAGACAGGACGCTACAGTGAAGCCGAACCCCTGCATCTGCAAGCTTTAGAATTGTATCAACACCTGTTGGGAGCAGAACATCCCCATGTCGCCACTAGTCTGAATAATTTGGCAGGACTTTACCGTGCTACAGGAAGGTACAATGAAGCCGAAACCCTTTATCAGCAAGGTTTAGAACTATGGCAGCACTTGTTAGGAGCAGAGCATCCCCTTGTGGCCACTAGTCTGAACAATTTGGCATTACTTTACTGTGAGACAGGAAGGTACAATGAAGCCGAACCCCTTTATCAAAAAGCTTTAAAACTTAGACAACGCCTGTTAGGAGCAGAACATCCCTATGTCGGCATTAGCCTGAATAATCTCGCAGGACTCTACTGTGCGGCAGGAAGGCACAGTGAAGCCGAACCTCTGTATCTGCAAGCTTTAGAACTGTATAAACACCTGTTGGGAACAGAACATCCTCTTGTCGCTTCTAGTCTCAACAATCTTGCAGGACTCTACCATGAGACAGGAAGGTACAATGATGCCGAACCCATGTATCTGCAAGCTTTGGAACTCACACAACGCCTGTTAGGTGCAGAACATCCCGATGTCGCCACTAGCCTCCACAATCTAGCAGGATTCTACCATGCGACAGGACGCTACAGTGAAGCCGAACCCCTGTATCTGCAAGCTTTAGAACTGTATCAACGCCTGTTGGGAGTAGAACATCCCCATGTCGGCATTAGCCTGAATAATCTCGCAGGACTCTACCGAGCGACAAGACGCTACAGTGAAGCCGAACCCCTGTATCTGCAAGCTTTAGAACTCACACAACGCCAGTTGGGAGCAGAACATCCCCATGTCGCCTATAGCCTCAACAATCTCGCAGGACTCTACTGTGTTACAGGAAGGTACAATGATGCCGAACCCATGTACCTGCAAGCTTTAGAACTCACACAACGCCAGTTGGGAGCAGAACATCCCCATGTCGCCACTAGCCTCAACGATCTCGCAGAACTCTACCGTGCGACAGGACGCGACAGTGAAGCCGAACCCCTGTATCTGCAAGCTTTGGCAATGTGTGAGCGTAGTTTGGGTGTTGGTCATCCTCATACTATGACTGTGCGGGGAAATTATGCAAAGTTTTTAAAAGAAACATATCGTTAGCGGAATAGTTAAAAATAAAAATTTTAAGGTTCACACAGAGGCACAGATGTACGGAGAGTGAAGAGAAAGTTATATTAATTCGGAATTTGTAATTGAGCAATGTAGCATTGTTCTCTCATTTCAATCTCATAAATTTCTGCTGACATCACACCCAAATTTTCTGCATAGTGAGTACAAATCCAGGTAGAACATCTTCACCGGAAAGAGTTTGAGGTGATTTGAGAGTTTCCACATCTTTTCCCGGACGATAAATTTCTACTTCTTGTTGTTTGCGATTAATCAACCAACCTAAACGACAGCCATTTTCGATATACTCTTGCATTTTATTTTGAGTTTTCTTTAAGCTGTCATTAGGTGAGAGTATCTCAATGACAAAATCAGGACATAAAGGAATAAATTTCTCTTTTTGTTCTTTAGTTAACGCAGCCCAACGAGATTTTGCTACCCAAGAAACATCGGGCGAACGGTCAGCACCATTTGGTAAAGTAAATCCAGTTGATGAATCAAATACCTCACCCAACTGATTTTGATCATTCCAAAACCATATTTGAGCATTAGCATTAGAATTACTTTTGCCTGTCTCTCCTCCCGTGGGTGGCATGATAATTAATTCTCCTTGGGCATTGCGTTCTAATTTTAAATCGGGATTTTCTTCACAAAGTTGATAAAATTGTTCTCTTGTGAGTTGAATTATAGAATTGAGGTTTAATGTAATTGCTGTCATAGGGTCAAAGGCAACAGAAAAAACTCACTTATCCCAATACTTTTCGGTTTAGCGTTATGAGTTCTTGCAGATCCCCCCAACCCCCCTTAAAAAAGGGGGGCTATTTTTCTGTTTACCCCCTTAAAAAGGGGGTCGCCGTAGGCGGGGGGATCTGCATCTAGGATGAATCAATCTTTATCCGAGAAGCATTGTCTATCTATTCTTAAAATAACTGTAAGTATCGAGTTTTAACCGAAAAGGCTCAGGACTATTTTAGTTTACTTCAGCCAGTGATATTACATAATTAAAATACAAGAGACAGTGGAGGCGGTGATGACTGTGCAGTTATTAAGACATAAATTCACAGTGCAGCAATATCATAAAATGATTGAATCCGGTGTTCTTACAGAAGATGATCGGGTGCAACTGATACGCGGAGAAATTATTGAGATGTCGCCGATTGGGACAAAACACGCTGCTTGTGTAAAGTGCTTAAATAAACTCTTGTCTAGTAAGTTAAGGGATAGAGTTCTCATTGCTATTCAAGACCCTGTGGAACTGAATGATAATTCGCAACCACAGCCAGATGTGGCTTTACTCAAACCCCGTGATGATTTTTATGCAGCCGCACACCCCCAACCTCAAGATATTTTCTTATTAATTGAAGTTGCTGATTCAACAATTATTTATGACCGAGAAGAAAAGATTCCTTTATATGCAGAAGCTAATATAATTGCTGTTTGGTTAGTAGATATTAACGAGCAAATTGTTGAAGTTTATCAACAACCAACAGCTACAGGATATCAGCATATACAAAAGTTTGCTGGTGAGGAAAGTTTATCAATTCCAGGTTTCTCTGATGTCACAATTACGGTCAATGAAATCTTTGGTAGATAAATTACTACCTCTTTCATCTCCCTCTGTGTTTTCTGTATTCTCTATTTTTGTCTCACGCAGAGACGCAGAGGCGCAGAGAAGAGTTTTAGAGGTATTTTGATAGTGTCATTTCGAGTTATGAACACCAAATTTCAGCTTTTGAACTCGAACATTCTCATTTGAAACAGGAATATTCTCGTTTCAAACTAAAACGTTCTCGTTTGAAATAAAAACATTCTCGTTTCATACCCGAACATTCTCATTTAAAACAGGAATATTCTCGTTTCAAACTAAAATGTTATCGCTTGAAACAAGAACATTTTCGCTTCAAGCCTGAACTGTCAGGTTTTAAACCCGAAGCTTCAAGGTGAAAACGCGATCGCTCTCACTACAAACTAAAATACAATCACCCAAAAGCTATCTTTACTGTGCTATTCGCCAAACCTTGATGGTATTATCCTCGCTGCCGCTGATAATAGTCTTACCATCAACACTAAAAGCGACAGATGTCACTGTATCTGCATGACCTGTTAATGTATTTAAGACTTCCCCTGTGGCTAAATTCCAAAGTTTAATTGTACGATCGCGGCTGGCACTGGCTAAGGTCATGCCATCAGGGCTAAAAGCCACACAGGTAACGGTGTTTGCATGGCCTGTTAGGGTGCGGATAACTTCGCCTGATGCGACATCCCAAAGTTTAATGGTGCGATCGCGGCTGGCACTGGCTAAGGTGGTACTATCAGGACTAAATGCTACTGATGTGATTGTATTAGGATTTCCCGTCAGTGTGCGGGCTGGGTCATTTTGATAAAGATGCCAAAGTTTAATAGTTTTATCAAAACTACCACTGGCTAAATTTCGACCATCTGGGCTAATAGCAACTGACCGCACCCAATATTTATGTCCTTTAAGTGTGCGAATGAGCTTTCCTGTGCCTAAATTCCAAACTTTGAGAGTGTTGTCATCGCTACCACTCACCAAAATTTTCCCATTAGGACTAATTGTTAATGCTTGAATGGAGTCAGTATGTCCTGTTAATGTGTAGACTATTTTACCTGTTGCCAAATTCCAGGCTTTAATAGTTTGATCATCACTACCGCTGACCAAAGTTTTGCCATTGGGACTGATAGCCACAGCATTAACTTTTTGCGAATGTCCACTCAGGGTTAGTATTTCTTTTCCTGTGGTCAGATTCCACATTTTAATTATGCGTTCCCCTTCGCCACTACTAGCAATTGTCCGCCCATCGGGACTAATGGCGACAGAGACAACAGATTTTGCTGTTCCTTTGAGGGTGTTAGCTAAGGAAATATTTTTAACTGGAACATTGGGTGACTGACCAAAAACAACTTCACCCTGAGTAGGACTGTAATTTCCTGGCTTTAGTCTCGATAACAAACTGGTTTGAATTTGGTGATATTTTTGATACCAAGTATCACTAAAACCAAATAACAAAATGAAAGCAGCGCCTAAAACTAAACTTTTGACAAAAGCATATTTAAAGGAGAACTTTGAACTCGGTTGAGTGACGGTGAATTTTCCTGATGATTGTCCAGCAGCTGGTAAGGCGCGTGGGAGTGATGGAATCAAATCTTTAATCACTTCATCGGCTGACTGGTAGCGTTGACTTAAGTCTTTTTGCAACAGCTTCGTCATCACCCCTTCCAATTCTGGCGACAAAGGACTACGCAAATATTCCCGCCAACTGTTCGCCCAGCCATAGCCATGTTCCATCCACAATTGAAAAGGGGATGTTCCTGTTAGCAGATGAAAACAGGTAGCCCCCAAACTGAACAAATCACTAGCTGGGTAAGCTTTACCGTCTCTGATTTGTTCCAGTGGAGAATAACCATGCGAACCAATGGATGTACCATTTTTATTCTTGACTTTTTCGGTTAATTGCTTAGAAGAACCAAAATCAATCAAGCTAAGTCGCCCATCATAACGACAGCGAATTAAATTTTCTGGTTTAATGTCTCGGTGAATCACACCGCGATCGTGAATGAATTTGAGTACAGGCAGTAAATCAAGTAAAATTGCTTGAATTTCATTCGCTTTATAGACTTTGCGCTGTTGTAATTCTTTTAACAAGTTCTGCCCATTAATAAACTGTTGTACCAAATAAAGGCAGTTATCTTGTTCAAAGTAAGCAATCAGTGTAGGAATTTGCGGATGTTCGCCGAGTTCTTGCAGTCGCTTGGCTTCTTCTGCAAATAACTCCATTGCTTTTTTCTGCGACCAAGTTCCTTGAAATTTCGGTGCTAATTGCTTAATTACACACAGTTCATTGAGTTTATCGGTATCTTCAGATAAATAAGTTCTGCCAAATCCCCCCTCATCGGAAAGCACCCGAATCACTCGAAAGCGATTTCTTAATAGTGGCACCAAGGGGGTGCTACAAGTTTGGCATGACTGCTTTCCTTTGGGATTTAGGGGATTTGGACAATCGGGATTTAAGCAGCAGATCATTATCTGACAGGCGCAACTGCATAAAAATTTTTACTAAGTTAACCCCGATATTTCCCTAGATGATGATTGACTCTCACGTATTGATGGTAGATCCCGCTGGTAGTGGGGAGTGGGGAATCAATTATATAGTCAATTTTGGTAAATGCTCATAAGTTTTCTTCAATGCAGGAAAACTACGAGAGTCATCAGCTGAATTTTATCGATTATAGCAGCAGGCAAAAGTAGCAGACAGGTTAAGAGGTTGTTTGAAAAGTGGTTAGTTGTGATTTCAGGCACTTCTCGATCCCCCCTAACCCCCCAGGGCTGTTTCATTCCACAAGACGAAGTAGTTTGTCAATATCATGAGAGAGAAATCTTTGAGCAATAGTGATGGAATGATAACTATGACGACGAAGGATATTGAGTGCGATTGCTCTGATAATAGAAAGATTAGCGGGAGCGTTGCCAAGACGGATTGTAGAACAGTCCTCTTTGAAAACAACGTCTTTCAACGGCAGTTGCCTCAAGTCGGGAAACCCGCCCACGGCACTGCCTCCCCAGTGAAGGCAGTTTTCGATACCCCAGTGTCCACGAATACCGATAGCAAATTCTTTCGCGCTTGCTATCAGACTGCTAATATAACAAACAATTTCATGATATTTCTTAGCGTTTCTCGTACCAATTCTTTCGACCCTGACTAAAGATTTTATTCCAGTCCATGACGGGTCAATTCCATTGATATCATGAAAAACTTCTACAGTGCGTGTTGTATATCTATCTCTGGTTTTTTCGGTTTCAACTACACGAGAAGTTGGTTTTTTTGTGGCAGCAATGCGTTGAATATGGCTACGTAGTTTGGGTTGATTATCTTTAACCGCAATGACATAATCATTGCCACTTTCTATAATTATTTTGCAAGTTTTTTTTGACAATGTAGGGAATCAAAGCTCAAGACCACTCCTTCTAGACCCAATGCAGTGATTAGCTCTTGGACAACCTGGATTTCGCTTTTTTGCTGATTCTCAAATTTCTCCATCCCGACAACCAGCCCTCTTTTACAAGCAAATACCGATACTATACTCACGAAATTTTGATTAGATGAACTGTAGTTTTGCACTGTACCCTTAATACTTTTCCCATCTGTTGCACACCATTCTGATACCTCTAAATCCACATAAGTTTTTGCCCATTCATTAAATTTATCAGCCAGTTTATCGAAGTCTACTCCCATCACTACACGCCGGATTGTTGAATATGAGGGTACTCCATGTTTTTGAATGCCAAATTTCTCGATTAATACTCGACTATGCCTTTTGACAAAATCTCCCCACCCCCGATATCCTACATATCCATTCATTGTTCCCATGATTACCAACAGCAACACTAACCACAGTTGGTGTCTTCGCCCATCCGTCGTTCTAAAGTCTTCCACTTGCTTTAATTGTTCAATCAGAGCCGCACCCATCATTTTTATCCCCTCAACCCTTGCTATTTTACCTGTTTTAGGGAATGAAACAGCCCTGCCCTTTTTAAGGGGAGCCAGCGCCGTGGGCGGGTTTCCCGACTTGAGGCGACTGGCGTGGATTTAGGGGGATCTAAAACGTTTTGCAACCAACAAAAAGGACTTTTCAAACATCCTCTAAGAGTGTCATTAGTCAAGACAAATGACTCATGACTAATGACTCATGACTAATAACTAAGGCTTTTGGGTGGCGATCGCTAATTTTGCCCCCTGGACTTGTCTGACTTGATCCATCACTGCCACTACTTTACCGTGGGTGACTGTTGCATCAGCATTCACAATTACTAATGCTTCTTGGTTATCGCCTACCAAGGTACGCAATTGTCCGGCTAAACCTTCAACAGTGCTTGGTTGACGGTTGACACTTACTATTCCATCTTTATCTACTGTGACGGTAATTTTGGCTGGAACTTGCTGCTGTTTGGCTGTCGCCGCTTTGGGTAAGTTGACGGGTAAACCTTCTGAGCGAGTTAAAAATAACGTTGACATGATAAAAAATGTCAAAATCGCAAATATCACATCAATCATTGGCACGATGTTGATTTGCGGTGGTAAATCTGGCTCATCTTGTAGACGCATAGGTTCTGTCTCCTCGTTCATAGCGACGGCGATAGAGCAGTTCTAATTGTCCACCATATTCTTGTATTGCGGCAATCTGTCGTTGATATAACCCTCGAAAGGTATTAGCAAATAAAAGTATAAAAATAGCCACAATTAAACCTGAAGCTGTAGATACCAGCGCTTCACTAATACCTGCGGTAACTCCTGCGGTTTTTGTCCCGCCTACATCACCCAAGTTTAATGATGCAAAAGAAGCAATCAAACCCAACACGGTACCAAGTAGGCCTAAAAGTGGTGCAAGACCAATAATTGTGTCAAACATATTTTGAAAACGTTTGAGAACTGGGATTTCGGCTTGCGCTTCACTTTCTAGTGCAAGCCGAAATTCTTCTGGGGTTGGTTCTTCTAATTGCAACGCCGCTAAAAAAATGCGTGTCATGGGCAAATCTGCATTCTTTTGCAATTTATCCAACGCGCCAACAACATTATCAAGGCGGTAAAGATTCAACACTTCTCTGACTATGCGGTTTTGCCGAGTATTGATGCGATACCAAAAGCGGACTCGCTCGATAATTAAAGCAATTCCCACCACACTAAACGCCAGCAGGGGCCACATGACTACGCCACCTGCTACAAACAACTGATACATGGGCAATATCTCTAGGAACTAAATGGACAACGTTACAGTTAGACTAGCAGTTTACGGTACTAAATGATATATCTTATCAATAAGGAGTAGACAAAATAAAAAGCTATGTCAAATTCGGTTGAGTTTTGATGACATAATTATTCATTCTTGTTCAAGGCTTGATTCGCTACAATCCTGATGATGAAAGTATTTGTGTAAGTATACAGTTGATGAAAGCTAACTCAGGAATTTTTTGCTTTATTGCTTGACTTTTGCGAGAGATGGTTTTGAACAGAGTAATTACTAATAAGAACTTGCAACAAATTTAAACAGAACAGTAGTTTGTAGCTTTGCTTGAGAAGCGATCGCCCGACGTTGAGAGTTAAAGTATATTTTGCGTACTAACTTACCCAACGCCCAAAAAATTACATCATTTGAATATCGTCAATTTGTACTCTTAATCATCTATGGCTAAACTATTTGACTCAATCACAGAAGAACTGCAAGAGTTTATTGCAGCCCAAAACCTTTTCTTTGTAGGAACCGCGCCTCTGAGTGCTACAGGTCACGTTAATTTATCTCCCAAAGGTCTCGATTGCTTGCGGATTTTATCCCCCCACAAGGTCGCCTATCTCGATCTCACAGGTAGCGGTAACGAAACTTCAGCCCATCTGCAAGAAAATGGTCGCATTACCTTCATGTTTTGCGCCTTTACTGAACCAGCGCGCATCTTGCGACTGTACGGTCAAGGATACGTAATTTTACCGAGCTATCCTGATTGGGATTCTGTATATTCAGTGTTTCCGCCGCTACCAGGAACTCGTCAAATTATCGTAGCTGATATTGAGATTGTGCAAAGTTCCTGTGGTTTCGGCGTTCCTCTTTACGAATACCAAGGTCAACGCCAAACACTAGTAAATTGGGCTGCTAAAAAAGGCGAACAGGGAGTCCGAGAATATCAACAACAAAAAAACAGCATCAGCATTGATGGTTTACCGACACCATTAGGCCAATTATCTGACGGTTAAAGCGGTGTTTCATATATTTTTAGTTAATCTGAACCAAAAAATCTCAAATTTTTTGTCAATAGTCTCTAGTCCAAAGAAGCTTGATTTTTGACCATAGATTGTAGGCTTTTGACAAAAATAACCTTTATAGAGAAAATTTATCATTGCTGACACTCTATAACTAAGTTTATAAAACATAGCGTCAAAAATCGATACATATCAGTTCTATTTTCTGCCTCTATTCCTAATTAAATTTGGTGTAAAGGAACTATTATGCGGTTTCCGTGTCTTGACGTAATGATTTGCAACGAATTATGATTCGAGTTTAGTCCGGATCAACCGAGACATCCTCGAAAATTGGTGCAAGTAAATTCAACTTTCGCTCTACATAATCACACGCATGAGATTACGCTTATTTCTGTTTAGCGTTGTCAGTATTGTCCTGCTTTCTTCTCCAGTAAGAGCATCTCGCTTAGAATCTTGGAGCTTTGACACCGCACAAAATCAACTGAATATTACTACTGTATCTGGTGTTAAACCAAGAGCATTTTTAATTCAAAATCCCACGCGGTTAGTTATCGATCTTCCTGGTACACAACTGAACACAAATACAGTTCGGAAAAACTTTGGTTCCACAGTACGCGAAATCCGTGTTGGCAAGGTTGACGATAACACAACAAGATTAGTAGTTGAATTAGCACCTGGATACACTGTAGACCCTAACAAGTTACTGCTGCAAGGTGATTCTTCCACTCATTGGATAGTGAAATTTCCATCGGTAGAACGGGTTCAAAATCCTGTTGATAATAATGTTTCTTCATCTAGTGAAGAGCAAATTCCGGTTTCCGTGAGTGATGTTTCTTTGTTTGCGGGAGTTGTACCGTTAGGTAAGGAAATACCACAATTGCGATCGCAGGTACAAGCCTTAGCTGCTCGTTATCGTTCCCTGGATGCAGGAATGTTCTTTTTAGATTTAGATACTGGTAACTATCTAGATTTAAATGGTGAGAAAGTCTTTCCTGCTGCTAGTACAATTAAGTTTCCCATTTTAGTAGCGTTATTTCAAGAAGTAGATGCAGGTAGAGTCAAACTGAATGAAACCTTAGTTATGCGGCGTGACTTAATAACTGGAGGTTCTGGAGAATTTCAATACAAGCGTGCAGGAAGTCGTTTTAGTCTGATAGAAACCGTGACTAAGATGATTACCATCAGCGACAACACAGCTACCAATATGGTAATTGACCGATTAGGTGGTAAAGCTAAGTTAAATCAGCGTTTTCGTGGTTGGGGTCTGCAAAACACCGTCGTGCGGAATTTACTCGGCGACTTTAAGGGTACTAATACAACTAGCGCCAAAGATTTAGTCAGGCTATCTGCGTTGGTTGCAAAAAATCAATTATTGACTGATTCCAGCCGTAGCAAAGTTTTGGATATTATGCAGCGTGTTCACAACACCAAGTTATTACCAGCTGGTTTGGGTAAAGGTGCGGTAATTGCTCACAAAACCGGAACTCTAGGCATTGTACTAGGTGATGCCGGGATTATTCAAATGCCATCTGGTAAGCGCTACTTAGCCGGAATTTTTGTCAGAAGACCTTTTAATGATTTAAAGGCGCGAGATTTTATCAATCAAGTTTCTCGAATTGTTTACGGCTATTTAGACCAACCAAGAGTCGCCAGCAAGCCTTAATACTCCTGATGTAAAAAAGAAAAATTTTAATTGACGTAAGCCCCTGATATTCATTAATATCTAGGGGTTTTTGCATATCTATTTATAGCAGTGCTTAACGCACCCTATCTCTCAGTGCGTTACGGCTAATCCTTATTCTCTTAAACTAACAAATTCTTGCATAGCCGTAACACATTCTAATTCATATTGGCTTTGAAGGATATTGACTGTATTCCTGCCAAGTTGGCTACATATACCTAAGCCGCACTGCTAAATTATGAATGGGAAATAACTTGCGGGCTTGATAAACCAACTTTTACTACACTAAACATGCTAAAGCATTAACAACGGACGGATTTAGGTTAGTTGCTTATTTTGCTCACTCTTTTGAGAGATTGCTGCTGTTTTTATTGTAGCGATCGACATCAAACTTCTTTATCTCTAAAAGGACAAATATAACAGGAAGTCCTCATTGATTACTCCTATCCTCACCTCGTTCATCGCAAAATGTACGAGGGCTTTTTTTATTTGGCAGAATTTACCCCTATTACGCCAATGATAATTAAAGCTATCGAGAAAAGTTTGGTAAGAGACATTGATTCACGAAACCAAATTACCCCAATAGTAGCGATTACAGTTGTGCCTAAACCTGACCAAACAGCATACGCAATGCTGACTTCAATTTTTTTAAGAGCTAAAGTTAAAAAACTAAAACAAATTCCATAACAGATAAAAATTAAAACCGAGGGAATAGTTCTTGTAAACCCCTCAGACAATTTCATGGAAGTTGTACCAGCGACTTCAAATAAGATTGCTGCAATGAGATAAAGCCAACTATTTACCATGTTTATTGATTGATTATAAGGTGATGATGGAAATATGATTTTTCGACAAGTATAATGAGTCAAAATTCTATATTTAATCTATTAACTAATTCTGCTATTTTGACAACATTTATAGTTAGCTGATGAGATAGGCAAAAATCAAAATATTCATATTTCCGAATTAGTAAAGAAGTTGGTAATCTCTAAAGTTCAGTTTACCACACCAATATTATGGGGGTTTACCGTACTAATACTAAGGTTCGGAAATCATGATGTAATTGGTGATAAAAACCGAATTTACACTGTACTGGATTGTGAATACTATAAAAACAACGCAAATGATTTAAACCTAAATCAACTACACAAAATTAGAAATTAAACGAGGTGGAGATATGACATTAGTACGTTGGAATCCTTGGCAAGAAATGAACACTCTCCAAAGACAAATCAACAATTTATTTGCAGACGAAATGCTCCCATCTACCTTACTTGAAAGAAGCCTTACAAAAGTTCCGGCGGCTGAATTACACGAATCTGAAGAAGCTATTCATCTCAAGCTAGAATTACCAGGAATTGAAGCCAAAGACCTAGATGTGCAAGTTACAGAAAAAGCTGTGTATATCAGCGGTGAACGGAAATCTGAAACTAAAACAGAAAGGAAAGGTGTAACCAAGAGTGAATTCCATTATGGGAAATTCCAACGTTTGATTCCTTTACCAACTCGCATTCAAAATACCAATGTTACTGCTGATTATAAAGATGGTATTTTGACTCTGACTTTGCCTAAAGCCGAAGAAGAAAAGAAAAAGGTTGTTAAGCTGAATCTTGAATCTATTGGCTAATATCAATTTTGGATTAGCGCTAAAATACCCGACTTCTTAAAGAAGTCGGGTATTTTGTTGTTCACTAATGATTTAAAATTGCTATAAGCTGCGATTTCTGCCTGTTGATTGTTGTCTGTCTACGGGAAAAACGTCAAAATCGAAAGTTGCAATTAAACGCTCATCAACGTATACCTGTATTTTATGCTTACCAGGAGGATCACCTGCGGCGATCGTCCAATAGTTTTCAATTACACCATCATTAGCTATAGTTTTGCGCCTCATTACCGACTCTGTACCGTCAGCGGAGACTGTGAAGTTTTCACCATCATCTGTAGCCCAAGTTTCTGGGGGTTTTGGTAAGCGTAGGACTTCTCGCCATGTAACTTCGCCTTGGTAGTCTTTGAGTTGAATTCGCCACCCATATTTACTACCTTCTTGTAGTGGGACTCTGAATGTGGGGATGAAGTTAACTTTACCTCTAGCATCGACTCTCGCTATGCCAAACTCAGCTTTGTCGATCGCTACCGAATTTTTAGTATTGTTTGCTTGAGAAATTGACCCTGATGGTGCTATTTTTTCGTCGGCGATCGCTACTGTAGCATTGATTGGCTGAGACGCTACCAACCCGGAAACTAGCCAAGAAGAAGTTAGTACAACTATTGCAGTCCAAATTCTCATTAGCAAAATTGTTGGTCATTTACTAGTACTTATTCCCGCTTTCCCACTGGCTTCCGGGTACAGTCCCGATAAATAGCCAAGTTGGCAGAATAAAAGTTGCAGGATTAATAGTCAGTTTATAGTTAAATCGGCAACACCAGATCAAGCCACTAAAAATACTTTACTCTCGGGCCAGTTGCCAGAACTGCGAAAATTATCATCGCAGGTTTTAGGTGTAGGTGCTAAATATGCGTCTATTCTTAACTGTTTTGTGTTCAATACGGAATTTTTGATATGTAAGCAATTGCTGACAGTCGGCTATTTAAGCAATTGTCATTTGCTAGGGTTTCATCCCCGTGAGGGGAAGGAGTTTGGGAAATGTCAAAAACTGTCAAATGCTTAATGCAAAGATTAATAGTTGTGCCTAAGTGCGATCTCACTTAGGCATGACAAAGCATCAAAAATTAGCATTGGAGAACCGATATTTTCCTATTACCTCACTGCTATATATTGATAGTGAGGCGTTTTTGAGCAGCAAACAGCATGGCAGATATTCCAAATTCCATCGCATCATACCGTGCCTTAGCACTGCAAGTTACCTGTCATACTGTGAATCAAGCGAGCGATCGCCACGCTGTCCAAGAAATCATTCATCATACTATCAACCGCCTGGCGCAACAAATCGCCGCCAGTATTGCTTTTATTGGTTTTGACTGTCGTTTAATTGTTTTACCAGAATATTTTCTGACAGGTTTCCCGATGGGTGAACCTTTGGCTGTTTGGGGAGAAAAAGCTTGTATAGAAATGCACGGTGCCGAGTATGAAGTCCTAAGTAAAATTGCTCAAAAACATCAGATATTTTTAGCTGGTAACGCCTACGAACTCGACCCCAATTTTCCTGGCTTATACTTTCAAACTTGCTTTGTGATTGACCCTGCTGGTGCTATTGTCTTGCGGTATCGGCGGCTAAATTCGTTATTTGCACCCACACCTCATGATGTTTGGGATAAATATCTTGATTGTTACGGCCTAGAAGGGGTGTTTCCTGTAGCGAAAACTGCAATTGGCAATTTAGCCGCTTTAGCTTCCGAAGAAATTTTATACCCTGAAGTCGCGCGGTGTTTAGCAATGCGTGGTGCAGAAATTTTTCTGCATTCCACCTCTGAAGTTTATAGCAAAAACCTCACACCGAAAGATGCGGCGAAAATTTCTCGCGCTGTGGAAAATATGGCTTACGTTGTGTCTGCGAATACCGCAGGTCTAGCTAATAGTTCTATACCCAGCGCTTCTGTTGATGGTGGCTCAAAAATAGTTGACTATCGCGGTATCGTATTAGCAGAAACAGGTGCAGGCGAAAGTATGGCAGCTTTTGCAGAGATAGATTTAACTGCTTTAAGACGCGATCGCCGTCGTCCAGGGTTAAATAATTTACTGTCTCGCCAGCGATTTGAACTCTACGCCCAAAGCTACAGCCAGTCACAATTTTATCCAGCAAACACTATGCTAAATCAAGAATGCGATCGCCAACACTTCATCCAAACACAGCAACAAACCATAGAACGTCTATCTCAGTTAGGAGTGATTTAAAAGTCTGAAGTCTGAAATTAGATTCTTTTGACCATTGACCATTGACAAATGACAAATGACAAAACCAATCGAAGTCCGTAACCCGCGAACGGGAAAATATGATTATGTAATTATCCCACCGCCACCGAAACTGCTGGCGCAGCAATGTAACCGAGCGCGAAGGGCGCAAGTGCGTTGGCAAAAACTGGGCGTAGAAGGGAGAGTTGCAGCTTTAAAAGAATGGAAGCAAGCAATTTTGGCTGGACGCGAAAAGCTCACAGATGCTTTGGTCAATGATACGGGTAGATTATCTATATCAGTGATGGAAATCGACTCATTCCTTTCTAGCATCGATCGCTGGTGTGGATTAGCGCCAGATTTATTACAAGATTCGGCCAAAAATACATCAATTCCGTTCATCGCCTTACAACAAACATCAACGCCTTACCCTGTAGTTGGGGTAATTAGTCCTTGGAATTTCCCTCTGTTGCTGTCTACGATAGATACCATTCCCGCACTGTTGGCGGGTTGTGCTGTAGTTGTTAAACCCAGTGAAATTGCACCGCGTTTCATCGCCCCACTGATAGCTGCAATTAATCAAGTACCCGCCTTGCGCGATGTTTTCAGTTTTGTGGAAGGTGCGGGAGAAACTGGCGCGGCTTTGATTGAGAATGTAGATTTAGTTTGTTTTACAGGTAGTGTCGCCACTGGACGCAAAGTAGCAGAAGTCGCCGCACAAAGATTTATCCCCGCTTTTTTGGAATTGGGCGGGAAAGATCCGGCGATCGTGTTGGAATCTGCCGATTTAGAATTAGCCACATCAGCGATTTTATGGGGTTCCGTCGTTAACACCGGACAGTCTTGTTTATCAATTGAGCGTATTTACGTTGCCGAATCTATCTTTGAAAAGTTTTATCATCAGTTAGTAGCCAAAGCGCATCGCCTACAACTAGCCCATCCGGCGATTGAAAGTGGCGAAATCGGCCCCATTATTGCTGAAAGACAAGCTGGCATAATTAACGAGCATCTCGCCGATGCAGTGCAAAAAGGTGCAGTAATTCATTGTGGCGGTAAAGTTGAAGAGTTAGGCGGTGGTTGGTGGTGTCATCCCACAGTGCTGACTCATGTTAACCATACAATGAAAGTCATGACCGAAGAGACTTTTGGCCCGCTCATGCCAATCATGCCTTTTACCACAGTAGAGGAAGCTGTTAACTTAGCCAACGATTCAATTTATGGACTGAGTGCGGCGGTATTTGCGGAAACCGAAACTGAAGCGTTAACAGTTGCCCAGCAAATAGATGCAGGTGCTATCAGTATTAATGATGCCGCCCTCACCGCCATTATGCACGAAGGTGAAAAAAACGCTTTCAAATTATCCGGTTTAGGCGGTTCACGTATGGGTGCAGCCGCCATCAAACGATTTTTGCGGAAAAAAGCGTTTTTGATTAAAACCAACTCAAATCAAGACCCTTGGTGGTTTGAGCCTAAAGTGTAGTGCAATCTTCTCTCAGCGACCTCTGCGTTTCTGTAGTTCGTTAAAAACCGTATGAGATTCTGTTTGTTGGGTTTCGCTGTCGCTTCACCCAACCTACTTTCCTTAAACCCCTACTACAGATTCATTCACAGTTTCACTAGCCGCAACACCATTAGTCAAAATCGCTTGCCGAGTTTTCAGGTTAAATTTATAACCATGTGGCAAAATATGCAGCTTCGCACCACAAATTGCCAAAGGTTCATCCCGGAGAATTGTATCTGCGTTGTTATATGTAGATTCAGACTCATCCACAATGGTGACTGAACCTTCACCAATAATTTCGATTTGGTCATCAGTCACGGCGATCGCTGTATTCTCATCAATCCCAAATCCTAACACCGCAGGTTCATGAATTAAAGCTGTAATTAAACGCCCTAAGCGTCCCCGTTGTAAGAAATGTTGGTCAATCACCACCCCTGGGAGAAAACCCATACCAGGCCCCATTTCCACAATTTCCATCCGTGGTGTACTTTGAGAATCACCCTCAACAATCATTTTATCGGGCATCACAGCCGCACCCGCACTAGTACCTGCAATTACTGCACCTTCAGCGTAGCGTTGGTGAATAGCCGCATCGATTTCGGTATCCTTGAGGATACTAGTAATTCGCGCTTGGTCTCCTCCAGTAAAAAATATCCCAGTCGCCTTAGCAATAGCTTCTAAAGCCGTAGAAGACCTAGCATCTTCACGAGTTTCTGTATCAATAATGCGAACGTGTTCTGCACCTAGCCGTTCAAAAACTCTAATATAATTTTCCCCCACTTCTCTAGGCAGTTCTGTGGCGGCCGTCATAATTACAATATTGGCTTTTGTACCCCCAGCCCGACGGACAAATTCTCGCAGAATCACACAATCTCCTTCTTTATCTTCTGCGCCACCAATAATTACCAACTGGCGTTTATGTGCAGTTTCTGTCATAATGCCCCCCGGATAACCGGATTAGAATTTAATTTAGATTAATTTCAATAAAACATGACAATTATCACAATCAAATCATCCATTTGATAGATTAATTTTTAATGGCAAAAGTTAAATTATATATAACTTTATGTATATATAAACTCTTGCCAAATTTAGCATTTTTAATAATTGGTAATTCATTTAGCAGAATTACCAATTACTTATACAGTAATAACTTATGTATAACTCTTCTCAAGTAATAGCACTAAAATCTCATAGTTTTTAGGAACTATTTTCTTGCTCGATCAATGCTGATCAAGCTGGACAGAGAAGTGTTATAACTGGCTTGTGTTATTGTCTTAGCTCCATGAATTTGAGTATAGTCATCTACACATTTAAAAAAAGATTCCTACTGCGGACGAATTTTGTAAAGCAAGTTTACTAAGAATAAACGTGCTTGTACCAGAGGTAAATGTCTTGGTTTACCTTGGTAGACAATTTGAAATTCGTTGATATCTGGGCCATCTCCATAGCCCGAAATCAGCTTACAGTGAAAAGCTTCCTCGGCAAGTTCTCTAACTTCATCTCTGAGATCAGCTTTTGTGCTATTCATGTTTGGCTGTCTCCTCAAAACCCTATTTCTCTACTTATATATTTTTATAAAGAAAAAATCACCCTTCAAAGGTTATATTTTTATCGTTGCCGATTACGTGTAGAATGCTCTTGTTTTTCTGCAATCTTGTATGAATTTGATTATGCCCTGAGATAGTTGAAAATACCTAATGACTACAATTAGGGTGAGGTTAACAAAGTCAAAGACAAAGTTACAGCTTACCCAAGTTAATTTGAATCAATCTACAATAATTGATTGAGTCTAAGCAACCACAAATTAAAGTTGAAATTTCAGGGTGTTTAGCAAAGGTTGAGAATCAATGATTCAAGAAAAAAGCACCAATTTAGTCCGTGTAAATGCCAGAAGAACAGATGTGTTTGATGTTTTCAACTTCCAGCATTACGCCGGGCCGAACCCCTATCTAGATAGAGGCGCATTAGTATTTGATGTGGCGCTGACTGGGTATAGAGAACCTTTGCCCATAGAAGATTATGTTGCCAGAATTAGCGATCGCTATCCTCATCTCGGCAATCAAACTTATGAATCTTACGCCCATTTGTTTGCACGCACCGCCTCAGAAGTGGGAAAGCTGGAAATGGATTTGCACCTAAGCCACTTCAATGTCAAGCCAGAGGACAAGTTTACCCGCATTAGCATTCAATCCCTGCATCCCCGCACAACTAGAGCCGTAATTTATTGTGTGTGGGATTGGTTTGAAGCCATCAGTCAAGACGAAGATTTTCTCTTTGATGACCAACTAGTCCAATTACAAACCAGATTCCGCGAATCTGTCTATGGTGGCCCCACAGTCTACGCCTTATTACGCACCGCCGACGAAAAAGGTATTCCCGCCTTTTATCTCTGGGATGAAGGACTGATGCAATACGGCTGGGGAAAAAAACACGTTCGAGGTGTCGCTACCACCTTTGACTGTGATAGCCATATAGATTCCGATTTCACCACCCGCAAAGATGACTGTAAAGACTTTTTGGGTAACTTAGGCTTTCCAGTTCCCAAAGGTGAAATTGTCGCTAGTGAAAAAGAAGCCTTAATAGTAGCTAGAGAAATTGGCTACCCAGTAGCGGTAAAACCTGTAGTTGGTCACAAAGGAATTGGTGTCACCGCCGAAGTACAAGATTCTTATGAGTTGGAATCAGCTTATAGTCGCGCCTTTGCAGCAATTCCCGACAATCAACCCGCACGCATAATTGTGGAAAAAAGCATTGCGGGTAAGGATTTTCGTTTACTGTGTGTTAACGGCAAATTTGTCGCCGCCACAGAACGCCGTCCCGCATCGGTGACAGGTGATGGTTACTCCAGCATTAACGAATTAATCCGTCAAGAAAATCGCAAACCTGAACGTTTAGATTCACCCACCTCAGCAATGAGTAAAATTCAAATTGATGAGGCGATGGAATTGTATCTAGAAGAACAGCGTTTGTCTTTGAAGAGTATTCTAGAAAAAGGTAGAACTGTCTACCTGCGGAAAGTTGCCAATCTTTCTGCTGGTGGCGTGAGTATCAATGCCACCCATACAATTCATGATGATAATATTATCCTGGCTCAAGACATTGCCCAACATTTTCGCCTAACTTGTCTTGGCATTGATGTGATTACCGAAGATTTGGGCGAATCTTGGAAACAGGGTAACTTTGCCATCTTAGAAATTAACGCCGCCCCTGGTATTTTGATGCACCTCAACCCAGCTGTGGGCGAAAGTGTTGATGTTCCATCCCGCATCTTAGAAACTTTTTTTGCATCTGGAATTGATGCCAGAATTCCCACTATTACCTTTAACAAAATCTCCGTTCAGGAACTACAAACAACCATTGACCATATTTTATTACAACATCCTGAATGGACAATAGGCGCTGTTTGTCGTGAAGCTGTTTTTGTTAATCGCTCACAAAAAGTTCTCCGCCCAGATTACAACAGTAATCTCCAAAGTTTACTGCGGAATCCCAAACTAGATTTGTTAATTGCTGAGTATGAATCAGAGACTTTGAATACAGAGGGGATGTTCTATCAAGGTAGCAACATTGTCATTTTAGATAACCCCACTGAAACCGAAATGATGTTAGTGCGTGATTTGGTTGATGGTTCCACAGTAGTAATTAAAAAAGGCAATGATGTTTCCATTAAACGTAAAGGGTTAATTGAAGACTACACCTTGGGAGAAGATGAACCATTTACCAGAGTTTATTTGAAAGAAGTTAGCACTATTTTGTGAATCTAATTTAGAGACGTTGCATTGCAACGTCTCTACTACTACCTCAATTTTTCATGGGCTGCTAAAATAATTCTTTCTGTTTCTTCCCAGCCAATACATTTATCGGTTACAGAAACCCCATACTTTAATTCTTCTGGCTGGCAATTTAATGGTTGATTACCTTCATATAAATGCGATTCCAACATCATCCCCACTATTGATGTATTACCATTAACGATTTGTTGAATCACATCTTCAAATACCTGAGACTGCAATCTGTAGTCTTTATTTGTATTGCCATGACTACAGTCAATCACAATTCTTGGTGGTAAGTTAGACTCTTTTAATTTTTCTTCTACTAGTTTGACATTAGCTACATCGTAGTTGGGCTGATTTCCACCCCGTAAAATCACATGACCGTAGGGATTACCTCTAGTTTGAAAAACGCTGACTTGTCCTTTGTGATTAATCCCTAAAAAATTATGGGGACTTTTAGCTGAGTGGAGCGCATTTAAAGCTACTTGAATATTACCATCAGTGCCATTTTTAAAACCTACAGGCATGGAAAGTCCACTAGACATTTCTCTGTGAGTTTGTGATTCTGTGGTTCTCGCCCCAATGGCTGACCATGTAATTAACTCACTAATATATTGTGGGATGATGGGATCTAAGGCTTCTGTACCAGCGGGTAATTCTAATTCTGTAATTTTTAATAGTAAGCTTCTGGCAGTTAATAAGCCTTTCTCCACATGGAAAGAATCATCCATGTCAGGGTCATTAATTAGACCTTTCCAGCCTACTGTTGTTCTAGGTTTTTCAAAGTAAACTCTCATAATTAATAAGAGTTTATCTTTGACTTTATCGGCTAATATTTTTAATTTCTCAGCATATTCTATCGCTGCTTTTGTGTCGTGGATAGAACAAGGCCCAACTACAATAAATTTTCTGCTATCCTGAAAATCTAAAATATGTTCTAGTTCTTCTCTATATTTTAAAACTGTATGTTCTGCCGATTTAGTGAGTGGCAATCTTGTCTTAACGTCGTGAGGCGTTAATAAGATGTGTGAACTTTTAATGTTAGTATTAGATAATTTGTTGTGCATGGAGAGACTCTGGAGATTTTGATGATCTCGTTGCTGGAGTGAAAAGTAATATACACATTTTAGGTCAAAAGCACAACAATCAATTCATGGATTTTTATTTAAACAGACTTTATTCCTGAGTCTATTGATAGTTTAACTGTAATTGGTTACGGGCAGAATTGGAGCGATCGCCCATTGTCTAATCATGAATAAAAAGGGGGCAAATATCACCCCCTTAACTTCGTTATAATCTGCCTAACTCAATGTCAGAGAATCCTGTTATTGCCAAACGAATACTTTAGCTTCATAAGGCCCAAGATCAGTTATAATGCCATCATCGCCAGCTTCGACATCATAATTGGCAGTCCACTCGTGCCAAGTACCGCTACAAGGAAAGTTAGGCACATGATAGCCGCCTAAAAAGTTTTCGGAAAAATTTGTTACCACAACTACACGGGAACCTTCATCATTCCAACGGCTATAAGCCACTACCTTAGCTTCGGCGTTTTCGTGGATGAAATCAATATTTTCGGTGTATAAGGCATGACTATTTTTCCGTAAATGAATCAAGCCTTTGTAGTAATCAAATAAACTCCGATTTAAATCATTACCTAGTAGTGTCCAATCAATTTTTGATGATTCTTGAGTTTTAGGTTTATACTCGCCAAACTCTTGTCCCATCCATACCAAAGGTACACCAACAGCCGTCATCAAAATAGCGACACCTAATTTAATCCGCCTAAAAGCTTCTTCATCGAAAATATTCCGATTACCTAACTCAACCATCACGCGATTATGGTCATGGTTGGTGAGATAATTAACGACATTAGTCGCACCCATAAAACCTTGACGTTTCGGATCAATCACATCCTTAAGGTTTTCTAAATCAAACCTATCACCGCAAATATGTGCTGTGACTGTGTGCATAAAACTATCATGCCAACAGCCATCCATCGGGCCATCAATGTTGGTAATACTAGTAGTTTCTGGGATGTGTTCAGCAACATTATAAAAAGGTTTAGCACCAGCAGTTTTTTTCGCTTCTTGAACTATCCAGTGCATAAAATCATAATTAGCTATTTGTCTAGCTGCATCGTAGCGAATGCCATCTATATGATATTCTTGCACCCAAAAACGGACTGTATCACCAATAAATTTACGGGCGGGATAAGTCTCTAAATTTTCGTCGTAGAACTCATAATTAAATTCTGGCCCCCAGCTATTATCAGGGTCACGGGGCGCATGGTGATACCAATAATCATGGTCTATTTGAGTTAAGGGACTAGAAGATTCTGAGTGATTATAAATCCCATCCATAATTACTCGAATACCCCGGCTATGGCATTCGTCTATGAGTTGCTTTAATCCCTCTGTAGAACCATAACTAGATTCAGTTGCAAAAAAATATCGTGGGTTATAACCCCAACTATAATCACCAGGATATTCTTTAACTGGTAGTAACTCAATAGCATTAATTCCTAAATCAGACAAATAATCTAACTTTTCAATAACATGTTTATATTTACCTCTGGCATAAGGGTCATCTTCACCACCAGAAAAATCCCCAACATGTAATTCATAAATAACTAATTCATGGTCTGCTGGTAAGGATTTATCATCATGATGCCAGACATAAGTATCAACAATTTTCTGTCCATCTTTAATGCGGATTACACTATTATCTTTACCGCCTAATTCGTCAATATCAGTTGCATAGGGATCTGTTACCTCTACCCATTGATCTGCTTCAAAAAACCATGATTTTGACTGCACACGGAATTTATATTGATAAACACCATCTTCTAATTCTACAGTTGTGCGAAAATAACCATCTTCTCCTTTTTCCATTGGAATTTCTTGCCAATCAGAAAAAGAACCTATTAATGCAGCACCTTTGTTATAAGGGGCAAATAAAGTAAATTCAATGAAATTAGCCATAAAAAATTTTCAAGTATATAAGGCGAATATTAGTATTTTCGTAATTATTAATCAATTTGCAAATCGGTCTACAGAAATAATTAAACAATCACTTCCTCTATCTGGAGAGAGACTAGAGAATATCTAAATGGGTGTTTTTTGCGAGATAATCAGGAAAAATGTGGAATATCTGTCAATTATCCACTATCTACCATCAGGCGATAGATTTTATCAAATAAATGAAATTAATTTTATATATGGTATTTAAACAATAATATTCAGTTGCATATTCTGATATCAACTGAATATTACTATAGCAGTTATATGGCGATGAGTTATAACTTCAGTCTAACTACTCAAGATTTATTGAATATCTTAAACCTCCCAAATAACTATAATTCAGGATTTTGTTGCTGCCAATAACTTAACAACCAATTGGCGGCTGTGGCTCTGCGTGTTTCTCTAGGAGTAAATTCCCCAATTTTGTAACCTTTAAAACCCAATTTCTCTTTGACAATCTGTTTATATTCTTTGGGGATAGAACGAGTTAACTTCATGGTTGCAGGGCGACTTTCGAGAAAGTTAGGCGGTTCTGGGTACTCATCTCGCCATTCGGGGATAACTTCGTTATTTTCCCATTGATCTGTTGTGGAGTTATAGCGATATCCTAAGTAGTACCAAACTAACTGATTGACTGTAACATCATCAATTTGATCTTTGAGGATTCCCCAAATTGTATCGGGATTTAAAGGTGGTAAATTAGACATAAGCAAGGCAGAATTCAAATTTTAAAATTAGCAGATTGATAGATGGTAATCTGTAATTAGGGATGCAGGCATCCGCTGATTATGACGATGTACAAACAATAATTTATCATTATCTTTAGCTACTATTACAGCGGTTAGTTTTGCTAAACAACTGATATGCCAAACAATTGAGTGGGCAATTAAAATTTTGTACTAGATTCACATAACAGGTAGACTGGAAATCGTAAAGAATTGACCAGTTTATGCAAGATTCCACACAACTACCAAAAATAATTCGCGCCCATGTCTTAATTTCTGGCAGAGTTCAAGGAGTGGGCTATCGCTATGCAACAGTTGATACCGCCAGCCAGTTGGGTTTAACTGGTTGGGTACGAAATCTTCCTGATAGTCGGGTAGAAGCGGTATTTGAAGGGGTGCGGGAGGTTGTAGAGGAAATGCTTCGCTGGTGTCACTCTGGCCCACCTGCGGCGATAGTGCAAGAGGTGGTGACTGAGTATGAGAAACCAGAAGGGTTGCGGGGGTTTGAAGTTAAGTAGTTGGGGGAATTGATCAATGTGAGAGAAATTTGCTCACGCAGAGGCGCACAGACGTAGAGAGAATCAAGAGTTTGAGATTTTATCTTGTTTATAACTGTAATATTACTCGTGCCAGATTGAAATAAATTAAAACTCCTAAGACATCGACGGCTGTGGTAATAAATGGTGCTGACATTAAAGCTGGGTCTAAACGCAACAAGCGAAATAAGAATGGCAGTGCGGAACCAGACACGGAAGCTAAGATAGAAATTGCAATTAAACTACTACCAACTGCGATCGCAACTTCAATGCGTCCTTGCAAAAAGTAAGCCCAGACTGTAGCGACTATCCCCAACATACCACCTAACAATAAACCAGCGATCGCTTCTCTACCAATTACTTGTAATGGCCCAAGGGAACGAATTTCGTCTGTGTTCATCCCGCGAATCACTACTGTAGAAGATTGAGCGCCAACGTTACCACCAGTCCCTGTTAATAAAGGAATAAAAGCTGTTAGGGTGACTACTTTGGTTAAAATATCTTCTTGAGATTTAATAATTGTGCCTGTAACTGTATTAGTGATTAATAAAACAAATAACCATAGCACTCGTTTACGAGCTACTTCCATTAAATTCATCTGGAAATAATTATCGCCACTTGACTGCACACCACCACCTAAAGCGTAAATATCTTTGGTGGTTTCTTCTTCTAAGATATCAATGACATCATCAACTGTGACAATTCCGACTAAAAGCTGTTGTTTATCTACTACAGGCACAGCTAAAAAGTCATATCTCTGAATTATTCTTGCTACTTCTTCTTGGTCTGTATCTGTGCGAACAAATATAACATCACGGGTCATAATTTCCCCGATGATTTGTTCTGGCTGAGATGTGACCAAATCTCGCAAAGATACAATCCCTGTTAACCGTCTTTCTGCATCGGTGACATAAAGATAATAAATGATTTCACTGGCACTAGCCAAGCGGCGAATTCGCTCTAGAGCTTGCGTAACTGTAATATTTTCTTTTAGAGAAATAAACTCTAAAGTCATAATGCGCCCGGCTGTATTAGGTTCATAACCCAACAGCAAAGCTGTAGCCTGACGTTCTGTAGTACTTAATTGTTCTAGTAGGCGGTTGACAACTTTTGCAGGTAATTCATCAAATAGCCTAGCTCTGTCATCTGAGGACATTTGATCAACAATATCACGGACTTCTTGACTTTTTAATTCTTCAATTAGCCGTTCTTGCACGCTATAGTCAAGATATTCATAAACTGCGATCGCTTCATCTTTAGAAAGCAACCTAAAAGCTAAAGCGTGCATTGCTTCTGGTAAACCTTCAATCGCTTCCGCAATATCCGCAGGCTGTACAGGTACAAGAATTGCTTTTGCTGCTTGTAAATCTGCTGCTTCTAACAGCATTTGCAGTTGATTCCTCACTAAATCGCGCAATTCTCTGCGAGTCACATCCTGCAAGGAAGAGTTTAGGTTGTTCGTCTCAGTCAATTTCCACTTTCCTCAGCCAGTTTTAATAAGGTTCCTGCCCCTAGTCTATGAGACAATGCGGGAAGATGAAACCTTAAAGGTTGTAACTTTTTTTACCTTTAGTTAACTTCTATCTAATTTCCGCTGTTAATGTGGCAAATTCACTGTTAATTAATGCTTGCAACTGTGATGTAGAGTGCAAATTTGCTGATTTGACTCAGCAATATTCTCAAGACAATGTTTCTTAAACACTCAAGATTTTTAGGATAACTTGGTCAAAAATCCAAGAATGCGTTTGGTATTTGCAGTCAACAGAGTGCGACGGTAAGCATCGGCGGCTTTTTTAATCGCTTCGGCTTGGGTGGGGTAGGGATGAATGACGCTGCTTAATTTACTCAAACCGATTTTATTGACAATTGCGGTGGTAACTTCCGAAATCATCTCACCTGCATGACTGGCAACAATGGTTGCACCAAGTATTTCGTCTGAGCCTTTTTTGTGGAGAATTTTAAGAAAGCCTGCTTCTTCATTATCTGCGATCGCGCGGTCTACACTACTAAAAGGAATCTTAATTGTCGCTACATCAATACCTTGTTTTTTCGCTTCATGTTCATACATTCCCACATGGGCAATTTCTGGGGATGTATATGTCACCCACGGCATAATTAAACTGCTGAGTTTGGAACGCCCTAACCCAAAGGGCGAAAACAAAGTATTCTTAATGACAATTCGCGCCGCCGCATCAGCAGCATGGGTAAATTTCCAATCCATGCAGATATCGCCAGCCGCATATATCTTGGGATTTGTGGTTTGCAGATAATCATTTACCTTGACACCGCGCCGCGTGTCGTATTCTACACCCACACCTTCTAAATTTAAACCTTCCACGTTGGGCGCGCGTCCCGCACCTACTAAAATTTCATCCACTGTCACCGAATCTCTGTAACCGTTAGTCGAAAAGTAAAGTCTTTTTCCTTCGGTCACAGCCACCACTTCTTCTAATTGACAATTTAACACTACGCGAATGCCTTCTTGAATTAAGACATTCTGCACAATTTCTGCTGCATCAGCATCTTCTTTATTTAATAGATGAGAACCGCGATGAAACAGTGTGACTTCACAACCTAAACGTTGAAAGGTTTGCGCCAATTCACAACCAATTGGCCCGCCACCAATTACAGCTAATTTATCTGGGCGTTGAATCAAGGAAAAAACTGTTTCGTTAGTTAAATAACCAACATTTTCAATACCGGGGATAGAGGGTTTTACCGCCCTTGCACCTGTGGCAATTACCGCTTTTTTAAACCGCAGGGTTTTACCGCCTACTTCCACAGTATTATTGCTGGCAAATCGACCATTACCTAAAAAAACATCAACACCAATATTTTTAAAGCGTTCCGCCGAATCATGATGGCTAATACCCGCCCTTACTCGCCGCATCCGTTCCATAACTGCGGGAAAATCAATTTCAATTTGTTGTTTGGGAATATTAATTCCTAAATTCTTTGCGTCCCAAATTTCACCAATCACTCGCGCAGAACGGATAATACATTTTGATGGTATACAACCCACATTTAAGCAATCTCCACCCATGAGATGCTTTTCGATTAATGCGACTTTTAAACCTAAATCTAAACCTGCTGCACCTGCGGCTACAACTAATCCCGCTGTTCCTGCGCCAATAACTACCAAGTCGTAGCAATCAGCAGGTTGGGGATTTACCCAGTTAGCAGGATGTACGTGAGACACTAATTTTTGGTTGTACTCATCTACTGGGCGAACAATGACTCTTGCTAATTCCATAATGAAGTATGAAGTGTGAATTATGAAGTATGAAATGTAAATTATGAATTAACTTGGTGTACAACTTTCTCTCAAACCTAACCCCCAACCCCTTCCCTACAAGGGAAGGGGGGCAAGATTCAAAGCCTCTCTCCTTGCAGCTGCCGTGTACACACAAGTAATCTGATCCCCCTAAATCCCCCTTAAAAAGGGGGACTTTAACTCCGGTTCCCCCCTTTTCAAGGGGGGTTAGGGGGGATCGAAACGCTGTTGGGTGACTTTCTCAGACTTGTGTGTACACCGTAGCTCCTTGCAGGGGAGAGGTTTGGAGAGGGGTTTCAAGAATAAGTCGCACATCGCGTGAATTATAGAATATTAAGTACTAAATTTTAGACTTCATACTTCATCCTTTATCTTTACTTCTTCTGCTAAAGCTTTCCGGGCGATGCGGGTGACATAAACTGTTACTGTAACTGTGGCGATAAAGCCAATTATCCGAATAGCCCATTGTATTGTGGAGTTACTTGGTTGACTGTCTGTGCCAATTAGGGCTAAATTTCCCGCCAAGGAACCAATATAAACATACATAATTGTGCCAGGAATCATACCGACGGAGCCAATAAAATAATCTTTGAGGGAAACTCCTGTAACACCAAAGGCGTAGTTTAATAAGTTGAAGGGAAATATGGGAGAAAGTCTAGTTAATAAAACAATTTTTAATCCTTCTCGACTAACTGCGCGGTCTATTGCGGCAAAATTTTGATTATTGGCAATTTTATTTGCAACCCAACCTCTAGCTAAATAACGTCCTACTAAAAATGCGGCTGTTGCGCCCAGAGTTGCACCCACAAACACATATAATGAACCCCAAACTACACCAAAAACCACACCCGCGCCCAAGGTAATAATTGAACCAGGTAAAAAAGCCACGGTAGCAATAATATACAGCCCAATAAAAGCGATCGCACCAACTGTTCCTAAATTCTCAATCCATTGCAAAGCATTGCGTAAAATAACTTGGGGGTTGAATGAGGTTGTTGGTGCTGCTGTTTGAGCAAGGGCTGATTCTGGGTGAAATAAAATTGCGATCGCTACAGTTATGATTGCTAATATCGCTAGAAAAAGGTTGCTTGAGTTTCGCCAATTAATCATGAAAAATTTATTTTCCATATTTCTCATTTTGCTTTTGCACTGTTTCTATTTCGTTCATACTTTGGTTTAAAGCTTTATGGGCAATTTTAGTAATATAAATAGTTACAGCCACCGTAGCCAGTAAACCAATAATTTGCATAATTAATTGATAAGTTTTTGCCTCTGGAGTGAGGGCTGGATTTGGCATATTATTCATGGCTAAATTGCCCGCTAATGTCCCAATATAGACATACATAACTGTTCCGGGAATAATGCCGAAAGAACCTAATATATAATCTTTAAGAGAAACTTGCGTAACACCAAAAAAATAATTTAATAAGTTAAAGGGAAATAAAGGACATAACCGCGTTAATAAAACAATTTTCCATCCTTCTTTAGCAACTGCTACATCAATAGCTTTTAACTTAGGATGTTTTTCAATTTGGCGTGACACCCAACCTCTGGATACATAACGTCCAATCATAAATGCTAAAACTGCACCAATAATTGCGGCAATTAAGACATACACCGACCCCCAAAACAAACCAAATAAGCAACCTGCTTTTAAAGTTAAAACTGAACCGGGAATCAATAATAATGTTGCTAAGTTGTAAATGCCTATATAAGCAACTATACCCCAAATTCCCAGGCTGTTGACCTGAGCAACTAAAGTAGTAAAAATTGCTGAAAAGTTAAAAAGTTTCGCAGCAATTATCACTACCGCTACAAGTATCGTTAATAGTAAAAACTTAAGTTTGCCCTTGAGTTTTGACTGTGATTGTGTCACCATGATTTGTCTAGCCTAAATCATTTGTGCAAACATCTCTCTGTGTTATCTTGGTCTCTGTGGTTTGTTATATAGTCTTTAATTAAGATAAGCTATTTAAATGAGAAATACCTTAAATTCTCTTAAACTTTTCCCGGCGATACCAGCTATGAATTCGTACTGGGGAAACACCAAACAAATAAGCAATAATAATAATTTGATTGAGTAAGGTAGTTTGAATAATGCCTTTTTTTACCCATCTCCGCGCTGAAGTCATAACTGGCGTGTTAATAATGACAATGCTTCCTGTAGACTTTAATCGCCGGATTAATTCAAAGTCTTCCATGATGGGTAATTCTGGAAAACCATTAATTTGTTGAAATACTTGTTGAGTTAAAAAGATTGCTTGATCACCATAAGGCATTTGCATTAAATGCGATCGCCATTTTACTCCTAATTCCACCAACCTTAAACCTAAACCTGGGTGATCAATTTGCAAATTAAACGCACCAGCCACAATTCCAGGCTGTTGCAGTGCTGTGCGTATCATTGCATCAAACCCAACTGGTAAACGAGTATCTGCATGAAGAAACAACAACACCTCGCCACTCGCCACCACCGCACCCGCATTCATTTGCACCGCACGACCGGGAGATGATGAAATTACCTTAGCACCCAATGATTGAGCAATTGCTATTGTGTCATCACTAGAGCCACCATCAACCACAATCACTTCTATATTTGTACTAGATTGAGTGCTGGCGATCGCTCCTGGAATATTTTTGGCTTCGTTGAGAGTGGGAATAATAATTGAAACTTTAGCAGTAGTCAGGTTTACCAAACTCATTAGTATGATTTACACGCATCATGTAAGCATACTACAGTTATAAAGCGATGCTTGAAGACAAAAGGCTACTTGTCTACGCATTTACGCAGGGACTTGTACAATATGGGCGATCGCATTTCCCAAACGAGTAAAATGGTTTGGATTTAATGTTAGTAAAATATCTACTTGGGCTTTTAATGCAGCTTGAGCAATTAAAGCATCGAAAATAGCGCCACCGGGAAGGTTTAAAGTTGCCATTTGAGCAATTGCAGCTTGATAGTCATCAACAACTAGTGGAACTCCTTCTAAATACTGTAGTATATCTACAACTATGCTTTGAGCTTGTTGAGGACTAATACGTGGCTGAACGGGTAAGCGTGTGATGACAGAATATGTTTCAGCTAAACTGTGAGTTGAGATAAACCCTTGAATTTGTCGAGATTTTGCAGATTGAATCTTAGGAAAACAAACAGAATGTTGCGGATGGTTAACAATTATTGCAGGCACTAAGACAGAAGTATCAAACAAGACTTTCATCAAACTATTTGATCCTGAATGCGTTCTTCTCTCAACTCATCTATAAAAGTATTAATATCAAAGTTTGCTGGTAATTCTGCATCTACAACTAAGATTCCATCTTTGCGATAGAGAGTTGCTTGGTTAAGGTTTATTTGAGTCTCTTCTTCAAGTTTTTGCTGACTCAAAGCCGCAATTTTTTCTGTAATGGCTTGCAAAATAAATTGCTCAGTCGATATTCCCTGACTGTTTGCCCATTTTTCAATCTTTTCTTGTAGTTGGGGAGGAAAGTTCATAAAATTTTGTTTTGATTTTGTCATAATTATGAACTAGGGTAGCATTGCGATTTGCCTACCGCAAAACCATCGCACTTTTATTATTGATACAACTAGATCCCCGACTTCTTTAAGAAGTCGGGGATCTGAACTTCTCGCATAATTACGAATTACGAATTAATTTTCTAGCCAGTAGCCACAATAAATAAAACGGTAAAATTAATATCCCTAACAATATGCCTATAAAATAACTTAACCACCGCATCAAAACAACAATGGGAGTTAACTGAAATTGCATAATTGCCAAATTTTTTCTAGCTGATATTGTATTGGGATGATTATCCCCTAACACCCGTTGAAAAATCGCCAGTGCTTCGATATACAAAGGTTTGGCTTGGCTGTACTGCCTTTGGCTATAGTAGAGTGTGGCTAAATTGTTCAAGCTGAGTGCAACATTAGGATGGTCTCTTGTGAATATACGCTTTATCATAGCTAGGGCTTCGATGTACAGAGGTTCGGCTTGGCTGTACTCTCCTTGGCTACGGTAGAGTTCTGCTAAATTGTTCAAGCTAAGTGCCACATCGGGATGGTCGCCTGTGAATATACGCTTTATCATAGCTAGGGCTTCGATGTACAGAGGTTCGGCTTGGCTATACTGCCTTTGGCTATAGTAGAGCGTGGCTAAATTGTTTAAGCTGAGTGCCACATCGGGATGGTCGCCTGTGAATATACGCTTTATCATAGCTAGGGCTTCGATGTACAGAGGTTCGGCTTGGC
>NZ_DF978453.1:0-25886 GCF_002897135.1 Nostoc cycadae WK-1
GCACCCGCACCCGCACCCGCACCCGCACCAGCACCCGCACCCGTACCAGCACCAGCGCCAGCACCAGCGCCCGCACCTTCACCAGCGCCCGCACCCGCACCAGCGCCATCTCCTACAACTTACTATCAACCATCTAGTTCCCTGCCTAAACCGAAGAAAGTCCCTGAACCTAGCACACTTGTAGCTTTAAGCTTATTTGGGCTGAGTACTATAAGACTGAAGAGAAAAAATCAACAAGATAACTTGCCAGCCTAAATAGGACTTTTGAGTTCTCATATTAATTAGATATGGGTTGAGAAGTAGATAAACACTTCTTGCCCAATTTTTTTGAGCAATAATTCCTTGATGTACAAGCCCTAAAATTTATGCAGATTGATTTTTGGGCGACAAACAAGCTTAAAGCAACTAGAACGGATAACGAGGTTTTAGAATTGAGGAGTATAAAACCAAATAGAGGACATTATGGCTGCTAACGTAGAAATTTACACTTGGAGGACTTGCCCATTTTGCATCCGTGCCAAAAGTTTGCTGACCAGTAAGGGCGTTGAATTTACAGAATACAGCATTGATGGTGACGAAGACGCACGGCATAAAATGGCTCAAAGAGCTAATGGCAAACGTTCTGTACCCCAAATTTTTATTAACGATCACCATATTGGTGGTTGTGATGATATTCACGCCTTAGACCGTCAAGGCAAGCTAGATGAGCTACTAGCTGGTGACAGTAATATATAAAATGAGCAAGTATTAGCATTAAGCTGTTTTCTGCTGCCAATGTTTGTGAGTTAGTTAAATCATCAGGAGTTAATCTAAATTGAAGAACTTAGAATTTCCTGGCGATTGAGGCAAACAGCGTGAAACTGGCTTTTATTATTGATCCCATCCATCAGCTTGACCCATGTCATGATACCAGTGTTGCTTTGATGGAAGCAGCACAAACTTTAGGGCATGAAATCTGGATAACTCAGGCAAACTGGCTGAGTGTGGTAGAAGGTAAAGCATGGGCTATTCTGCAACAGGTAGAACTAGTACCAATACAGTTAGTAGAGGGACGTTGGGTAGCAGCGAATCCTTGGTATCAGCTGAATGAGCGCTCCTTGATGAATCTGGAAACAATGGATGCCGTATTTATGCGGACAGATCCACCCGTTAATGATTCTTACCTATTTGCTACCTACATTCTCGATTATGTTGACCAAAACAAAACTTTGGTAATTAACAATCCCAATGGTATCAGGAGGGCAAACGAAAAAATGTATGCCCTCCAATTTAGTAAAGTAATTCCCGAAACTATTGTCAGTGCTGATAAGCAGTTTATCCGACAATTTGTTGAAGCTAAAGGCGCGACGGTTCTCAAACCACTGGGTAACAAAGCTGGGGAAGGGATTTTATTTTTACAAGCAGGCGATCGCAACTTTAACTCTATTGTGGAACTTAGCACCTATCAGGGAAAATTACCTGTGATGGTGCAAACCTATTTACCAGAGGCTAAAGACGGAGATAAGCGCATCATCTTGCTTTATGGCGAGCCAATTGGTGCTTTAAATCGTCTTTCTAGTGGCAGTGATTTCCGCAACAATATGGCCGCTGGTGGTACAGTGGCGGAAACTGAAATTACTCCTAGAGAACATGAAATATGTACTCGCCTAGCTGAGAAATTACGCCAAGATGGCTTAATTTTTGTCGGGATTGATGTGATTGGTGGTTACCTAACAGAAGTCAACGTTACCAGTCCTACAGGAATTCGGGAAATCGATAGACTCAATGGTACTCGTTTAGGTCATCAGGTAATTCAATGGGTGGAACAGAGACTACAAGCTAAAAAATAAAATAATTGCGATTATTTTGAATATTTCACGGTCAGCCTTGGTGATGTACTGTCAAGTAACTCTAGAACCAAGGGCATAATTTGAGCGATCGCACCTGTCAGGTAAGGCTTCTCGCTTTTGAGACAGGTGCTAATACAGAAATCAATCGTGACTCCGCTCAACATTTTTTCTAAATACAAAATTAGGACATAGGAGTCAGCAGACTCTTGCCCAAATAAATTTAGCCTGTAAGTAGTTTGGAGGAGTTTTTCACCAATTAGCAAAATCAAAAATGGCAACAGAATTTTTGCTTCTGTTCCTCGTGAAACTTAGGAATTAGCAAATTTTATACAGCGCTCAGTCTGAACTGAAACTGCAAATTTCATTTAAAATCTCAAATTCACAATTAATCATTTGCCTGGTGGAGTACGCCGTCTTTGGAGAAATTCAGGAATGTCTAAACCTGATTTTTCTTTAGGTTCTGCTACTGGTGTAGATGGATTCGCTGTTGGTGATTGAGATGCTGGTTTTTTTTGTGCAGGTGCTACACGAGGATTGCTGGCATTTTGTGGTGGTGCTGTTGGGCCTTCACCTGTGAAACCAGTTGCAATCACGGTAATTCTGACTTCGCCTTGTAGTCTGTCATCAATTACTGCACCAAAAATAATATTGGCGTTGGGATCAACTACCTCATAAATTGTTTCTGCGGCTGCATTCACTTCATGCAAGGTTAAGTCACTACCGCCAGTAATGTTGAAGACTACTCCTCTAGCTCCTTCAATCGAAGATTCTAGCAAAGGTGAAGAAATGGCTGCGATCGCCGCTTCCCTAGCTCGTGATTTTCCTGAGCTAATCCCAATCCCCATCAGTGCTGATCCCGCATCTGCCATCACGGCTCGCACATCTGCAAAGTCAACGTTGACTAAACCAGGGATGGTGATGATGTCAGAAATACCTTGAACCCCTTGACGCAGCACATCATCTGCATAACGAAAAGCTTCCTGTACAGGTGTCTGTTCGGGAATCACTTCTAATAATTTGTTGTTGGGGATGATAATCAGTGTATCTACCCGACTTTTCAGTCCTTCAATGCCTTGTTCTGCTTGGCTGGTACGGCGACGACCCTCAAATACAAAGGGACGTGTTACCACACCAACTGTCAGAGCGCCCATTTCTTTAGCTACTTCTGCAACTATTGGCGCAGCACCTGTTCCAGTTCCACCCCCCATCCCCGCAGTGATGAATACTAAATCAGCACCCTCTAAAGCTGTGGCAATTTCATCGCGTGATTCTTCAGCGGCCTTCTGCCCAATCGCCGGATTGCCCCCTGCGCCTAAACCACGGGTTAACTTTTGTCCAATTTGCAGCCGACTTGGCGCTCCAGCTAAAGTTAAAGCTTGAGCATCAGTATTAATTGACCAAAACTCCACGCCACTCACATCAGACTCGATCATCCGGTTCACGGCATTACCACCACCACCACCAACACCAATTACTTTGATGTTGGCGACTCTACCTGGAACAATCTCGCCAATGCGGCTATTTTCTACTGATATTTTTTTACTGTCTTGGCCTTGAGCAAAGTTCAGCCCAGAATGATTAAAGGGATTATTTGAGTTCACTGCCAGCGAAAATCCTGATTGTCCCACAGATTGGGAGTTTTTATAGGTAAGCCCTTGGTTATTATCAAGCGTCATTGGATTTGTGAAAGGTAGATAAACGACTTTTCCGGGTGTTATTCACCTCAGAATCAACTATAGTTTGACACTGCCAAAATCTATAGGTACTGCTCTTGATTGTGAACATGACTGACCACTTTAACAAAATTGTCAATCCGAAAGTTTGCTATGGAAGCAGCTGTTAAAGCAGGCGATCGCATAGCTAATTCTAGAGAAGTATACCTACATTTACCTAAAGTTGATCTGTCTAACTTTAATAAGCTATTGATAGCTTTACTACTATGTTGCCGATTTTGCATAGTATAAATTTGGCATACTGAATGCCCTCCTATGATTTTGGTTAATGATTTAAGTTGGTCATTAATTTTACAACTACCTGTGATAGTTTTTTGTGTGCTAACTTTCGCTTTTCTGGAGTTTAATGAGTAAATTTTATTATTTCTTAATATTAAATAATACTCAAAATTAGGGTTACTTTTACTTTTATCATCTGTAGTATTGACTTGTTTTCCTTTGTAAAATCTAAACTCCATGAGCTTACAAAGCACACTAAGCTTATATAATTGAGCAGATAACATAACTGATAAAGATGCAAGGTGTCGCGTCTTATCTGCTTTAATAATATAGTTGATAGATTTAACCATTGGCGATAATTGCAACCTAAAAACTAAAATTTATCTTCTACATACATATCACTAGATTTTAGAGATAAAGAAAAATTTGGGTTGATAGCCACAAAGGAGACTTGGTAATTAAGCCTCCTGTTATCTCTTATTAAAAGTTCACGCTAATTTTTTGAGTGTATTGTCAAAAAAGTGAAAATTATCAATAAACTTATATATTTCTCTATTAGCATCAAATTTCTTAATTTACTGATAATATTTGATACATGTAAATTAATATAGACTGTTTCTTAGGGTATTTGCGAGTCAACCTTTGGGCTTTTTTGGATCATATGTACTATGGGGGAGTCAGGATTTTTGAGATCAATATACTCTATTTGACTAGGATTAATTTTGGCAGGTAAATTTCGTAGTTGTGTCAGTACCTTGATTTGTTCTGCTAATAGTGAACTGGGAGTACCAAAATGTACATTGCCGATTTCGGTTTTCAGGATTAAATTCGTTAAATCTTGAAAATTAACTTCCATAATTTTCACAGAACTTTGACTTAGTGAGGGATACAGTTGACTCCAATATTTCTGATATTGTTCTGGTGTGCCAACAACTTTCAGACTTGGTAATTTCAACTTTGGATTCACTAATGTATATTTTTCTAACGGTATCCAAACACCATTGGCATCTAGCAAACCAGTAGAAGACTGTTTATTTTTAGCTGGAGTATTAGCTTCTGCAAACCTTTGAGCCATTGCTACAGGTACACGTTCTTGGATTTCGATAATTAACCCAGGCGGAAACAAGCGCCGATTAACAATTGCTTGAGCGATTGTCGGTTGTTTTTTCAAAGAGTCAGCGATCGCCGCAGGTTCAACCTTCCATAAAGATTGAGGATAAGATAGCTTCAGCATCGACTTAATTGCTGTTTCTGGCAGGATTTGATTCCCTGACTTGATCACAATTTGTTTGGGATCATTGAGTACCCATACAGGTTGAAGTGCTACCCAAAGCGACCCCCCAGCTAAACCGCTAATGGCCACAGTTCGCCAAATAGCTTGAATAATTTTCATTTGCCTCTGCCGACGTAATTTTTTGCGGCGCTGGGCTAAATCTGTCTGAGAAACGGAGACAATACCTGCCATTCTCACCTCTTGTTAATTACAATCTAAATTTTTAATTTGGCTGATAAATTTGGTTAAGTGCAGAATTCTCTATGGTTTTCAGTATCACCTTACAGCAACAACAGCAAAATTTAGGTATGAGAAACTTTACCTATTTTATTTTGCAGTGTTGAGTTGCCATTAAGTTAATTCTGGTGAACTTCAGTTACCGCGATCGCCTACTAACCTGGCCAACGAATCAATATTGACAAAAATACTATTCTATGCACTTGCAATAGGTAACTTCTTTACAGTAATTATGCCTTTCTGCGACGCATATCGCATTAATTGTCAAAAAATATAGCTAATTTCGAGACACAGATGTTTTGTCGCAAAAGCAATCTTGTGTTCCACATTTAACTCAAATGACAAAACATAATCTTGAGCTTGACATTATAGCAATCCTATTTGATTTGTAAACATCGTGCGGGGAAGAAGAGTATTGGCCATAAATATGCTTCTCGGTTCTTGTGAATGATTGAGAACAGCAAATGCTGATTCTGCCTTAATCTAAGAAGTAAAAATTTTACCAGCATTTATATCTGAGATAAACTCTAAATTAATCTAAGAGTAAATACTTAAATTGCTAATTAAATAAATACATATCAAAATTTTGCTGTCTGCTAATTATCTTGACGACATTAACAACTGCATATAAGTTTGTATTCAGTCAAGTAAAAGCTTAAAGATTGTCAAAAGCTCAACAAAATAAGGCTAAAAGACAGATATACTGGATTTATCAGGGACAATTACATCTCTAGTATTGTCTAATAGTCACTGGTAACAAAAGCTTACCTAGTGAAACTCACCTGAAATTCAAAACACAAAGGTGAGTTCATCTAATAGCTATAACTTAACTAGAGATGCTTCGTATATAAATAGACAAACAACACAGTATCTACAACTGCATCTACATCTCAATGATTAATACAGAGTATTTGTCACGCTTTTATAAAGCATGTAACCCTAGCTACGCGCTCAACATGAGCGATCGGCTTGATCAGCAGTACTATATAGATTTTGCCAATGTACGTGGCTGCAAAATTGTCGAAGAATTGCAACGTACAATCAGCCGTATTTCTCCCGATGAACCTACCTGTCAGTTATTTACAGGTCATATTGGTTGTGGTAAATCTACAGAATTACAACGCCTCAAAGCAGAACTAGAAGCTGTAGGATTTCATGTAGTTTACTTTGAATCTAGTCAAGACTTGGATATGGCGGATATCGATGTCAGCGATATTTTACTGAGTGTAGCTCGTCAAGTCAGCGCTAGTTTAGAAGCAATTAAGATCCAAGTTCAACCACATTACTTTATCAATCTCTTCAAAGAAATTGGAGATTTTTTGCAAAGCCCTATAGAACTTTCTGGACAAGCAGAGTTGTCTTTGGGAATTGCGAAAATTACAGCCAAAACCAAAGATAGCGCCCAGGTACGAAATCAACTCAGGCAATATCTAGAACCACGCACTAATAGTATTTTGCAAGCAATTAACGAAGAGGTTCTAGAAAAAGCTGTTGAACAACTTAAACTCAGAGGTCAAAAAGGTTTAGTTGTTATTGTTGATAATTTAGATCGAGTAGATATGCGTCCCTTAGCATCTGGGCGGACACAACCAGAATATCTATTCATAGACCGAGGTGAACAATTACGCCGCCTCAAATGTCATGTAGTCTACACTATTCCCCTAGCGTTAATTTTTTCTAATGAGTATGAAACACTCAAAAACCGCTTAGGTGGAGGTATTGCACCTAAAGTATTACCAATGGTAAGAGTTAGGCAAAGAGATGGTAGTGACTATGAACCGGGGATGTTACTACTGCGCCAGTTAGTTTTAGCCAGAGCTTTTCCAGAAGTTTCCTACAACGAAAGGCTGTCGTTAATCACAGAATTATTTGAGTATCCTGAAACCCTCGACCGTTTATGTCGTGTGAGTGGCGGCCACATCCGTAACTTATTAGGATTGCTATATAGCTGTCTGCAACGCCAAGATCCTCCTTTTTCTGGGGACTGTTTAGAAGCAGTAATTAAAGACTATCGAGATGACTTGCTATTAGCTATTGATGAATATCAGTGGGAACTACTATTTGAGGTTGTACAACAGCAGAGCGTAAAAGGAGAATCTGAGTATCAAAGCTTGCTGCGAAGTATGTATTTATTTGAATACCGCGATCCTGTTGGTCGTTGGTTTGGGATTAGTCCAGCATTAGCAGAGACAGAAAAAGTTATTGCTTGGCAGCAAAAAATATAATCGTACTGAGTGAGCTAATAATTATTAGCATCAGTCATTAGTCCATCTTCATTTGACTAGTGACTAATTTATAATGAGCAATTTTTCCTGTTGAGGCTGTATTCCGGTTTTGAGATATGACAAAATCCCCGTTCACAGTAGAGAGTGTTAATCATAATAAGAATTCTCTGCAAAGGTTAGTGCGCTCAATCAAGCTTTCTAAAGGCCAATTTGCTCTTATTCTTGTGCGATGTAACTATCAGCAATTAAGAGAGCAAATGCTAGAAAATATTCGCTCTCTGACAAAAGATATAAACTTACAAGAAATCTATCTCCAACCAGCAACTAAAGCCTTACATACAACAATCATTACAAAATTAAGTCTAGATCATCCTGCCGTAATTACAGATTCTCTACCATCAGCAGTCATGGTTTTTGGTTTAGAGTCAATTCTGGCACTGGAAGACTTATTAACGAGTCTTAATCAAGCTAGAGATATCTATACAGCAACTTTTCCTTTTCCTGTGGTGTTGTGGCTACAAGATGAAGTAGCAACAATGCTGACCAAACTAGCACCAGATTTCAAAAGTTGGGCTGCCACTACTATTAAGTTTGAATTGTCAAAAGAAGATTTAATTGCCTTAATACGTCAAGAGACAGAATCACTGTTTGCTAAATTTTTAGAAGCAGGTGCGGAAAAATTTTTATCTAACGCTGCTCTTGATTTAGCACCTAAATCACAACATCGTCACGAAATTGAGTCTGCCAGAAATGATTTACTACGTCTGTATAGTGTTCAACTAGAGCCAGGGTTAGAAGCTAGTTTAGAATTTGTTTTAGGACGAGATAAATACGCTAGTGACCAAATTAATAGTGCATTAGCTCATTATCAAAGAAGCTTAAGTTTATGGCAGAGAGAGGCTAAACGAGAAAATGAAATAGTTCAAAAAATAGAAGTATTAGATGAAAAATTAGAACATAATTATGCTTACAGAATTCGACAGGCAATAGTCTTATTCCATGTGGGTCTATGTTATCGCCGTATGGCTGACTTACATCAAATTACTAATAGTAACTATTGTCAACATGCTCTTTCATGGTTTCAGAGGTGTTTAGATTTATTAGAACAATTACAAAGACAAGATTTAGTAGCAAAATTTATTTTGCCTGCTTGTGAAATGCTGCAACGTTTAAAATATTTGGATGAGCTAGAAGTATTAGCACAAAAGTCTTTACATCTACATGAAAGGTATGGAAATACTGCTAAAGTAGCACAAGATTATGGTTTTTTAGCAGATGTAGCAGCATCACGCAATAATTGGGTATTGGCGCATGAATTAGCTAATACCGCACTTTCTATTGCCGAATTAGCAACAGAAGTTTCTCGACAGCAGGAAAGTTGGTATCTTTTATTGTTGGCTCGGACTCAGAAACATTTAGGGCAATGGGAAGAAGCAATTAGTAATTTAGAATGGGCCAGGGTAGTTTGTGAACTACAGTATGAACCATCGCTATATTTAGAAATTTTAGAAGAATTGCGATCGCTCTACTTCTTTGAGCGCCATGATTATGCAGAAGCATTCAATCTCAAGCAAGAAAAAGTTCAAATAGAACACCAATATGGTTTTCGTGTATTTATTGGAGCCAGTCAATTACAGCCAAAACGCTACAGAATTAACCCTGTTTTAGAAACCCAAAAAATATCATTTATCCCAGAAGATATCGCTCAAGAAATAGCTGCTTCTGGACGGCTGCAAGATGTTAACCGTTTAATTGAAAGAATTACCCGCGCTGATCATAAATTAACTATCATACATGGACAATCAGGAGTTGGTAAAAGTTCAACTATTAAAGCTGGTTTAGTACCTGCTTTAAAGGGAAGAGTTATTGGTGAAAGGATTCCTTTACCGATTGTTTTATCAGGATATACAGATTGGGTAACAGCTTTGGGACGTAGTATCAACCAAACTTTAGCACAGTCAGAATTAGCAATTGCTGTAGAATTTACACCTACTATCCTCATAGAAAAGCTACGTTTAGCAACTGAATGTAATCATATAATAGTTATTATATTTGACCAGTTTGAAGAATTTTTCTTTACCAGTAACTCCAGCCAAAGATTAGAATTTTATAAATTCTTCATTGCCTGTTTGAATATTCCTTATGTAAAAACAATTATTTCTTTAAGAGAAGATTATTTACATTATTTGTTAGAATTTGAACGTTTTAGTAAAGAAAATAATGATTATTTATATGATTTAGGTGTAATTAATAAAAACATTCTCGATAAAGATATTCGTTATTTTTTAGGTAAATTTTCTATAGAGGATACAAGAGGAATTATTTACAGTTTTACAAAACGCTCCCACTATGAAATGAGTGATGAATTAATTCATCAGCTAGTCCAGGATTTAGCTGGAGAATCAGGAGAAGTAAATCCAATCGAATTACAAATAGTTGGAGTGCAGTTACAAGCAGAAAATATCACGACACTCGAACAATATAAAATTTGTGGTAGTTCAGCAAAGCTGGTCGAGCGCTGGCTTGAGGAAGTGATCAAGGATTGTGGCAAAGAAAATGAAGATTTAAGTTGGCAATTATTATTTGAGCTAACTGATGAAAAAGGCTTTCGTCCCCTCAAGACTAAATCTGATTTAGCCATTGCTTTAGGAAAGAATATCCATACAACATCTGGCACAAAATCAGACTGTGAGCTAATTCTCGAAATTTTAGTAGGTTCAGGTTTGATATTGCGGTTACGTGAAGAATTAGGCGATCGCTATCAATTAGTTCATGATTATTTGGTAGAGCCAATTCGTCAGAGAAATAGTTATGGCATAGTTGCTGAACTCGAAAAAGTCAAATCTGAAAAAAAACGCGCTGAAGTCGCACAAAAGCTTTCTCAAGAACATCTCAATTTAATTTTGCAAAGGCGGTTGCGAGAAGCACGCATAGCAGGTGTTGTGTTGGCAATTATGGGTGGAACTATTGCCGCTTTATGGTGGCAAGCCGACTTGCAAAAAAGAGCCGCAATTCGTCAAACAATTCGCGCCGAACGTAGTGAAACTAATTTGAAAATTAGTGCGATCGCCGCAACTAGTGAAGCTTTATTTGCTTCCAACAAAGAGTTTGATGCTCTTTTAGAAGGTTTACGCGCCTGGAGAAAGTTGAAACAAGCAGACGAAGTGTTACCAGAAACTCGAATGCGTGTAGTAACTGCCTTACAACAGGCAGTTTATGGGGTGTCGGAGTTAAATCGTTTGGAAGGACACACTGATATTGTTTGGGGTGTTGCTTTTAGTCCCGATGGCAAGTTATTGGCTTCTGGTAGCCGCGATCAAACAGTAAAACTTTGGCGACCTGATGGAACTTTGCTACAAACCCTGAAAGGTCATACTGAGTCAGTCACCAGCGTGAGTTTTAGCCCCGATGGGCAAAGTCTCGCATCTTCCAGCCTCGACAAAACTGTACAAATCTGGCAGAAAAACCCAATTACGGGCGAATTTGATTTACAACCAGCCAAAACCCTAGTAGACCGAGGCTGGGTTTATTGTGTGAGTTACAGTCCCGATGGAGAGTTGCTGGCGACAGGTAATAAAGATGCCACAGTCAAACTTTGGCGTAAGGACGGTACTTTAGTCAAAGTTCTGAAAGGACATCAAGGGTGGGTAAATTGGGTCAGTTTCAGCCCTGATGGTCAATTAATTGCTTCAGCTAGTGACGATCGCACTGTAAAAATTTGGCGACGCGATGGCACACTAGTCAAAACACTTTCTGGACATCAAAATGGTGTAACTGTTGTGACTTTTAGTCCTGATGGGCAAATGATTGCTTCAGCAGGTAGAGATAAAATTATCAAATTGTGGCAGCGACAGCCAAATAGTGATGATAACTTTGACTTTCAAGCTTATAAAAATTTAGAGCAGCATACTAGTACAATTTGGAGCCTGAATTTCAGCATTGATGGGCAAAGGTTAGCGTCAGGAAGTGATGACAATACTGTTAACCTCTGGAGTAGCACCGGCACATTACTCAAAACCTTTAAAGGCCATAGTGATGCGGTGGCTAGTGTGGCTTTTAGCCCAGATAACAAAATATTGGCATCAGGAAGTTATGACAAAAGTGTCAAAATTTGGAGTTTGGATGCACCAACATTACCAATTTTGCGGGGGCATCAAGATAGAGTTTTGAGTGTTGCATGGAGTCCTGATGGGCAGATGTTGGCTTCTGGTAGCCGCGATCGCACAGTGAAACTCTGGCAAAGAGAAACAATTCGTGGCGAAGCCACAACCCGACTTTACAAAACTTTAGTAGGGCATACAGATAAAGTTCCGAGTGTGAGTTTTGACCCTTTCGGTGAACTGCTGGCATCAGGTAGTTATGACAAAACAGTAAAAATTTGGCGGCGGGATGGCACTTTACTCAAGACCTTGCAAGGACATACTGATAGTGTTATGAGTGTCAGTTTTAGTCCTGATGGCCAGCTATTAGCATCAGCCAGTAAAGACAAAACAATCAAACTGTGGAGCCGTGACGGTCAATTACTCACAACCTTGGTAGGACACCAAGGTTGGGTGAACAGCGTTAATTTTAGTCCTGATAGCCAGCTGCTTGCCTCTGCTAGTGATGATCAAACAGTCAAACTGTGGCGACGGGATGGTACTTTGATCAAAACGTTTTCACCCCATGACAGTTGGGTATTGGGTGTTAGCTTCAGCCCTACTGACCAATTAATCGCTTCTGCTAGTTGGGATAACACTGTGAGATTATGGCGACGCGATGGTACTTTGTTAAAAACATTGTTAAAGGGCTACAGCGATAGTGTTAATTCCGTGACTTTCAGCCCCAATGGTGAATTACTGGCGGCTGCTAGTTGGGATAGCACAGTCAAACTGTGGAGTCGTGATGGCAAGTTAATTAAAACCCTGAATGGACATCGCGCCCCAGTCTTGAGTGTGAGTTTTAGCCCTGATGGTCATACATTAGCATCGGCAAGTGATGATAACACAATCATTTTGTGGAATTTGCATTTGGAAGACTTACTGTTGCGTGGTTGTAACTGGGCAGACAATTACCTTAGTCACAACCATAATGTTGAAGAACGCGATCGCTTTTTGTGTGATGGCATTAGTCCTGGCCAGTAAAGATTTCAGTTGATCAAACCAAGAGCGATCGCTTTGCAAATTTTTTAATCGCTGTTTTCTTTCATCACCTCTGGTAGCAAATTTTCTAGAAAAGCTTTGAGTCTCATCCTCTCAATGTAAGGCCAGCCACCCTCAGACTCAATATCTTTCAGTAGTGAGTAAAGTTGCTGGCGATTATCGGGCAGACTCTCCTGAAAAACACCATCCCGAATTGCTCGATGTAAATACTCCAACTGCCGCAGCAAGTTTAAAAGAGCGAGTGGATCTCCTTGGCAATCCCTCGCTACATCATTCACTGCTGAGGCAATTTTTTCCAATTCCTCAGAAAAATCTGTCGATTCAAAACTTTTGTTGCTCATGCAACTCTCTCTGTCAAAATTAGGTCTACTCAAATTTACCGAAGATTGTCGGTTTTCAGGCGCGATCGCCAGTGGTTAATACATAATCCTTACATTCAAAAATATCAGGCTTCTCTAAGCTTCTAGGAGTTGCTCATGGCTGATTTTGAAGTATTTGCTACTACTATTCGTTTTCACTGTCTCAAAGGAACTTAGTCAGTCTAGTTCAAAATCTCCTCTTTGCCAGATTAGTCTCCCCAATAATTTTTTGAACTCAGTCCAAATCAAAAACAATAGCAATCTCTCGCAAAAGAGAGTGGTGGCTTTGATTACAGCCTCCTAGGAAGCTAGATAGGATCAAAGACTTCCTACTTTAAACTAGAGTGCTTTGATTTTGAGTTAAAAAAAATCGTATGATCTGGCTGATTTCCCTATAAAGCAATGGGCTGTATGTAGTGGCAATACATACATAATACAGAAAGGCTTCTAAAACCCTGCAAATGCCTACGGTAGTTGCACGGTGTGAAGCCCGACGTTAAAAGCATCACCAACAGCAAGCCTACCCTTCGGGAAAAACTGGCTATCGGTGAGGACAGCTTTTCGTCAGAGATCAAAACTTCGTGCAGTTTTACAACTTAGATATTAATTTTTGACATTGAGGTTGACCATGAGGTATCGCGCTTTAATTGTTGCATTCTTGGCTTTATGCTTGGGGCTATTAACTGCTTGTAGTGATGCTCCAGAGTCTAGTGGTAGAGATGTACTAACCTACGAACAAATTCGTGGGACTGGCTTGGCTAACAAATGCCCTCAATTGGCAGAAACAAGCCGTGGCTCCATTCCCATTGATGGTAGCCAGTCATATAGCATCAAAGAACTTTGCTTGGAACCAACTAACTTCTTTGTCAAAGAAGAACCAGCTAATAAACGGCAAACAGCCGAATTTGTACCTGGAAAACTGTTAACTAGATACACTTCCACCATTGACCAAGTACAAGGGCCGCTCAAGTTCAACTCAGATGGTAGCTTGACTTTTGTTGAAGAAGATGGTTTAGACTTCCAAGCTATAACAGTTCAACTTCCTGGTGGTGAGCGAGTACCTTTCCTCTTCACCATTAAAGACTTAGTTGCTCAAACACAATCTGGTTTAACCAGTATCAATACTTCTACTGACTTTGAAGGTCAATTTAAAGTGCCTTCTTATCGTGGCGCAGCCTTCTTAGATCCCAAAGGTCGCGGTATCGTTAGTGGTTATGACAATGCTGTTGCTCTTCCTGCTCAAGCAGATGATGAAGAACTCACCCGTGCTAATGTCAAGCGTGCCGAAATTCTGAAAGGTAAGATTTCTCTGCAAGTAGCCAAAATAGATAGCTCTAGTGGTGAAATTGCTGGCACATTTGAGAGTGAACAACCATCTGATACTGACTTGGGAGCCGGTGAACCCAAGGAAGTGAAGATTCGCGGTTTGTTTTACGCCAGAGTTGAGCCAACTCGTTCTTAAACTCAGCACATTGCTGGCATTTAAGATCACAATTTTGAGCCATTAGGCTTCATCACAAAATTTCATATCAGTCTTTAGGGAATGGATAGGTGAATTTTGAACTAAATTGACCTAAATGGCAACATATTTCACTATAAAAGGGCGACCAGCCCTTTTTTTATTGTCTTAGCAAAAAAGTAAACTTTTCCTCGGTTTCATTAACTACTATAAATTCTTCAATTGTGCATAATCTGTGTTTACGCTTAGTTACTGAACAATTTTAAAAATCATATTAATTATTTGCCATAAATACAGTATGTTCACTGATAATAAAATTTTTATTCATGCAGCCAAATCATAAGAGATTCACTTCATAATCGATTAAATAAATTAAGTACAATTTCGGTTTTAAATCAAGTAAATTATTTCATATTTTGTTTATATGTAGTTTTAATCAGCTACAGCTAATACCAAATCACAATAACTAAAAAACAATTTCGCTTATTTAAATATTGCTCGATTATTCAAATTTTCATAGTGATAGCAATGCTGTATGACAGAGGATATCTCTGGTTAATATAGCAGGCTGTGTGCTGTGAAATTTTGTAATCTTAGCTTGTTTAAAAGTGCCTAATTAACTGTTTATTTGCTAAATAAACGCGGTGCTATGCCTACCACAGCCACCAATGAACTGAAGCATGAAATTTGGCAGTTGTTGCGAGAATATAAAGAATCTCGCTCGGAAAACATCCGCAATCAACTGGTAAAACTCAATTTTGGACTGGTAAGAAAAGAAGCTCACTACTGGATTAACCAATGTCGTGAAAGCTATGATGATTTGCTCCAAGTTGGTTGTTTAGGTCTAATTCGAGCTATTGAAAGATTTGAAATTTCTAAAGGACACGCTTTCAGTTCCTTTGCTATTCCCTATATTCGTGGTGAAATTCAACACTACCTGCGGGATAAAGGTGTAACTGTCAGAATTCCTAGACGCTATTTGGCACTACAACAGCAAGCCATTGGAGTTTCTCGTTCTTTACGAGAAAAATATAACCGCCAACCTACAGACTCTGAATTAGCAGCAGCCTTGGATATTACTCTGAGTGAGTGGCAAGAAATCAAATTAGCATGGATTAATCGCGCTCCTCTGAGCCTAGATGTGCCAATTCAAGACTCGGAAGAAGGAGCTACCAGTTTAGGAGAATTAGTCCCCGATCCTCACTACCGTAGCTTTCAACTAGCTCAAGAAGACCAACTGCGTTTACAACAAGCATTGTTTCAGCTAGAAAAGTGTACTCGTGAAGTTTTAGAATGTGTGTTTTTGCAAGATTTGACACAAAAACAAGTAGCTGAACACTTGGGTATTAGTGTAGTTACGGTTTCTCGCAGAGTCAAGAAAGGGTTGGATTTATTAAAACATCTCATGTGTGCAACAGATGATTAAATTTAAGCAAAATAAAACCGTGTTTGTACTGGTTTAATTATGCTAAAAACAACCCTTAAAATCTAATAATTTAGGTTATAAAAGGAAAATACTTTGTCTGAAATAAAAACAGGCTGTGTAAATTTTCCCAAGCAAATTTTTCCTATAGCTTTTGAGAACGGCTAATGGCCATAAATTCCAAAATTGCAATTGCAACTATTTTAACTTTGGCGATCGCTGGATGCGCCTCAGAAAACACACCACAAGCCAGTACTCCTGCGCCGACTCCTGCGGCTCCAGCAGCACCACCAGCCGCAGCGCCACCCCCAGCAGCGCCAGCGACTCAGGCTCAATCTTTTAATAACCCTGTGGTGTCTACGAAAAAGGCAACTAACGTTGTTTATCTTACTCCTACCTTAATTCAGCCCACTAATGGCAAAACCCGGATAGATTTAGTGTCTAAAGGGCGGCCTGATCCATTTGCACAAATTGTTAGTCCGATTGGTTCTGAAGTGGGGCAAAATCCGAATGCCAAGCAGATTCCTCGATTACCTCCCTTACCAACAGCTATTGCCAAAAATCGCAAAATGCCAATCAGCATTGCTGCGGCTATAGCGAAAAAAACTGCCATTCAATTCGCGCAGGCTCCCAAATCTATTCTGCCTAGGGTTTTGCCACAAGTTGTTCCTAGTAGTCCTTTTGGATCTGTATTACCACCTGCACCCCAACCAGATTTAGCAAAAGCAGTGGTGGTGACTGGCGTAGTTTTGATTGGTAGAGAACCCCAAGCTATTATTCAAATCCCTAATGAGCCTTCAAGTCGCTATGTACAAGCGGGACAGAGATTAGCAAACGGTCTGTTGATTAAACGGATTGAAATGAATCAGGGTTCAAATCCGATCGTGATTCTGGAACAATACGGTATTGAAGTTGCCAGAATGGTAGGTGAAGCTCCTGCTAACTCAACGCCATCAGTGACATCTGCTACTGCTGGTAAATCGATTTCATCAACCATACCAACTCAAAATCTTATTGCTGTCGGAGCATCTTAAGGATGGATACTCAAGAAAAATTTGAATTTGCTGGTTTACCTCTAGCTGTCTATCGAGAGATAGCTGCTCATCTGCGCCAAGTGGAAGGAGTGGAAGCGGGTTTAATTCCTCAGTCATCTCAACAATTTGATTACAATCAAAGCCAAATTAATGGTTTGTGGATATCTTGGTCTCCTAACTCTCGTCTTGCAAGCCGACAACGGGTGCAGCAAATTTTGGCTTACTACCACAGCCTTTATGGAGTTTGACGACTGAAATTTGAGTAAGTGGCTCAATTGCATTAATACTTTTTAGTTTGCTGGGTGAAGTCAATCTATCCAATCGAGTAACTGGTGATTGGGTAATATTTGTCTTGACCCTGTTTAATTTTCTGAAAAAATACCCAGGTTCTGGCTTAACATCAGCGTTGTATCCATTTTGGTAGATGCGGTTGATTATGGATTTTGATAAAAAAATGTCAGTGTTTGACTCAAAACATGATAATAAGTGATGCAATTATAAATTGCTGAGGTAAACTTGCAAGCAAAGTAATGCAAAATATTACTCAGCTGCTCTTCGGTCTGGGCATCACTCAAAATGGAACACTGGCAATTTCTCATCCAGAAACAGGGCGATCGCTCTTGGCACACCTTGGAATCGCCAAATATACAAATTTTAGAAGGTCGGTATAGAGTTTTAGCTCGTTCTGACCTTCCCAATACGGATGTGGAAGTGCGGGTAACTCACTCTTCAACTCAAGAAGTTCCCCCTAAACGGCGAATTCAAAAGCAATCGCGGCGCACTACCTCAGAAGGTTTAATGGCGGTAATTCCCTTTACGCTCCTCAAGCCGGGAATATGGGAATTACGTTGTTCTGGCGATTTGATGTCAGATATTTTTGGTAAATCATGGCAACAGAGTGTCTATCTGCAAGTCTTGTCTACTTTGGCAGATGGCGAAATCGATAAATTAGCGGGTGGTGGCAATTTAGAGTCAAATTCTCAGGAATTTTTCATGGTTCCCTTGCCATACACACAAAATTTTGATGAGCCAGACAGTAGTGTTGGTAAACAGCCGATTTCTCTAGGTTCAGAGTCTCATACACAGAGCAATTTAGTTACTAACGAACTTTCTGCCGAAATTGCATCAATAGCCAGTGATGATACTGTTCTCACAACAGCAGAAGAATTCCCTGCTAGTGACTCGGTTATTAGTGAAGAAACTTTACCTACAAGTGATCGCATTCCCACCACCACAGAAGAATTCCCTGCTAGTGATGCGGTTATTAGTGGAGAAGCTTTACCTACAAGCGATCGCATTCAAACTATCACAGAAGAAATCTCTGTTACTGACTCGGTTATTAGTGGAGAAGCTTTACCTACAAGCGATCGCATTCAAACTATCACAGAAGAAATCTCTGTTACTGACTCGGTTATTAGTGAAGAAACTTTACCTACAAGCGATCGCATTCCCACCACCACAGAAGAATTCCCTGCTACTGACTCGGTTATTAGTGAAGAAGCTTTACCCACAAGCGATCGCATTCAAACCGCCACAGAGGAAATCCCTGCTACTGATGCGGTTGTCAGTGAAGAAACTTTACCTACAAGCGATCACATTCCCACCACCACAGAAGAATTCCCTGCTAGTGACTCGGTTATTAGTGAAGAAGCTTTACCCACAAGCGATCGCATTCAAACCGCCACAGAGGAAATTACTGATAGCGAACTGTCTGTCGAAGAAACTGTAGTAACGGATAAACACACTCTGTCAGTCGTCAGAGAAGAAACTCCTTACAGTAGCTTGGTTATTTCTCAGCTGTCTGCTGAAAAATATGAAGATGGAATGATCGATCAGCCTGTTAATCCGGTATGGCTGAAAGGTGAAACGGCAGAGCAAATATTACAAAGTTTAATAGATCAAGCTTTACCTACCTCATTATTAGAGGATGAACAGCTTGAAGAAGTGGAAACGATACAACCAGTACCACCTCTCAGGCTGACTTTAGAGCAAGAAAACTATGTTGCTCGTTGGGGACAAGGACTGAGTATTAATGCTTATGTAGAGTTACAAACACAGCCAAATCTGGAAGATGAGCCACAGTACTCAACTACTTTTCATGCACTAGAGGTCAAAATTGAGCTACGCTCACCTTTGAGTTCGGGAATTTTAGCTCAGGTACGGCAACCTTTAGCAGATAATTTATTGCCTTTTACGATTAACTCTGCTATTAATATTCCGATTGATTGTGAATCTAAGCTGCTTTTGGGCGAACTAAGTTTATATGGCGCCATTAGTGATTTTGATGATGTCATACTTTTAGCTAGTCGCTCTTTTACAATTACGGCGGATGTAACAGAATTACTGGCGATGGCAGCAGTGACTAAATCTAGTCAGCAAAACTTTTTAGATAACTCTAGCGTTGTAGGGGTTTCTCCACCAAATCAAGAGCCAGAAACATCTGTAAGTTTGGGTTTGGAACTTTTTAACCTTGTGAAAACTTCTTTAACACAACCTCAAACTATTTTGCCATCGCCGAACCAGCCTTTACCAGAACAAATTAATCTGTTTTCTCTCAAGAAATCGGGAGATTTGCGATCGCCACAACTACCACAATTGCCAAAGTTCCCAGAAAATCAAACTAGTGCGATCGCCATTAACGATGATCTCACAGAGGTGACTGCGGAAGGGAAGGAGGAAATTGAGTCGCAAGATAATGCTTTACTATCCCAAACTACAATCCCCTTAGCACCCATTAACTTGGAACAGCTATCAATTAGAACTCGTCCTGGATGGATGCTGGGTAATATCTTCCCTTATCTCAAACGCCTCAAAAGTGTTCCGGTTGAGACAACAGAAGAGACAAATAATTTACTAGATGTGTCTGAACCTCTAATAGCTGAAGATTCTTTAGCAGATGTATCTGAACCTCTAATAGCTGAAGATTCTTTAGCAGATGTGTCTGAACCTCTAATAGCTGAAGATTCTCAGTTAGTTGAGCCAGCGATTACAGCGGATGAGAACCTAGATGTAGATGATTCTGTGCTTGAAACGTCAGTTTCGACCAATTCTGAGTTATTTGCTGTGTCTATGCTACAAATGGCTGTCACACCAAGTTTAGAATTTAGTGATGACTCCATCTCAGAACCTGCTGCTCCTTTAAGTTCGGAATTGATAGCAGAGGTTAATCCTTACTCATCACCGTTAATTAGGAAGTGGATGCAGAGCCAAGGATACGTTGTACCTGAACTTCCACCTGTACCAGAGCAAAATCATCAAATTGAGGTCGTAGAGCCGGAAATTGCTCCGGTGGAGGAGGAAGCAATAGAGTCTGACTTATTCATCCCAAGTGTTGATGTTCAATTGTCATCAAATCTAGATACGGATTTAGAAAATCTCGATGGTGAATCAGAGGAAAATATTGAAGAACAGAGCAGTTTGGGTACCTCTGAACTTCAAGATGACACTGGAACTAGCATAATTACTGAGGAATCTGAGGAGTTAAATATCTCAGCAGAAGTTGAAACAGAAAATATTCCGCAAGAATTGTCTACCTATTCATTGCCATTAACCCAGCTACCGCTGACTCAAAAGATTAAAATACCGAGAGCTTGGTTAGGGCAAGAGATTGTTGTTGATGATACTTATAGTGACCCCGAAGAGGATTTTGCTGGAGAGCAAAAACAGCAGTCAATCTCGGCTGTATCGAACTCATTACCTGTGGATGGGGAAATGCTTGAGGCTTTACCTACTCCTCAACTGTATATACCAGAAGGTGAACTGATTGCAGGCCAGTCTGTACGAGTGCGTGTAGAACTACCAGAAGTCCCTCCACAGGTGGTGGTGAAATTATGGATTGAGGATTGCCAAACTCGTGGGTTATTAGATGGCCCTCATTTATTAAAAGATTTGCTACCTAAAGCCTTGGGTGGTGTAGAGGTGATGACTCAAATCAATATTCCCTTCGGCTGTGTGGAGATTCGCTTAGAGGCGATCGCATTCCATCCCTCTACTCAGCAGGAAAGTCACAAAGCAACAACTGTGCGGACTGTGATTCCCCCAGACTTGCCAAATTATCAGTTAGATGAATTGCTGGGTTTGTGAACACCAATTTCACATAACTGTGTTAAAAATCTTGAGAATTTAAAAAAGTTGGCTGAATTTGCAGTAAGCTCATCTTGAATTGTAGTGTGATTTAACAGGAAACTTTACCATGTCTACTGAATTTTTGCCTCACATTTTGGCTTATTCTGCATCGTACTTGTCTCCTATCTTGGTTCCCATCATTGGTTGGGTTTTACCAATTGCAACATTCTCGTTTCTTTTGGTATACATTGAGCGCGATGACGTTGCTTAATTAGGTATTTAGTAACAAGTAATTGGCTACTGCAATTTTTACCAATTATTTGTTACTAACTGCTAATTCACCAGATTGTAAAGTCAATTAATGATGATAAAACCGTCTGACTCTGGGAGTCAGACGGTTTTTTTGTACTGTTTTCTAAACAAGTGCTAGAAAATTCAGTGAATATATATTATTAAGTTCAAATCGCTTTTATAGCGAAGAACCGATTCCAGCGTAGGCTCCGTAGAAGAAGATACCTACAACAGTAATGACACCTAAACCTGCGATTGTAGCTACAACCCACAGGGGAATTCTTCCAGTTCCAGCAGACACAGATTTTCCTCCTCCCTTAATAAAAAATCAACTCAGATTTTAGATAAACAAAGTTTCACAAACACAGTTCTAGTTAGTTAAAGAAGTAACTAGAAAAGAGAATACCGAGAACAAAAATCAGTAGCAATCCCAGGTATAAAGAAGTACGGTTGAGTTCAACCGGCTGATTATTAGTATTGGGCGTTCTTTCCATGATTTGCTCCTAGCGTTGAATAAATTGCATTGCGGCGATCGCGCCCAAGAAAAACACGGTTGGCACACCTAAAGTATGAACTGCCAGCCATCTAACTGTAAAAATTGGATAGGTAACTGGTTGATTGATGTTATTTCCGCTAGTCATGATCTCAAACTACTTTCCGATAAATTTTTCAACTTGCTGTTTGGCTTCATAACGATTCTTCACAATTGGCACTTCTTGCCGTGTTTGTGTGTAATATTCGTTAGGGCGAGGTGTGCCAAATACATCATAAGCCAGCCCAGTGCTAACAAATAGCCAGCCTGCAATAAATAATGCTGGGATGGTGATGCTGTGAATTACCCAATAACGAATGCTGGTAATAATGTCCGAAAATGGACGTTCTCCAGTGGTACCTGACATTTAGATCCCTACCTTCACAAAGACTGTTATTGAGTTTATTATCCTACAAAGTTTAGAAAGAGTTACAAGTTGCAACGCACTTCTCATAAATCAGCGTGAACACCTAAACTTTCGCTAGGTCTAAGCGGCTTTTTCGGGAGTAGATTTTTCTGCATTGGCGTTATATTTCAGCAAGACACCGCGATCGCCAATAATAAATCCTTGTTCTGGCTTGAGAAACACTATCTTATATAGATTAGCGGCTACCTGTTCCACATCTCGGTCTTTCTCCCAGGTTTTACCACCGTCAGTACTCCGCAATAAATTACCGCTACCGCCGCCTATCCATAGTTCTTCTGGTGTGCGATATGCCAAATCCAGTAAACCCCAACTGGTGGATAACTCTGGATATACAGCTTCTTGCCATTCTTCGACGTTATTGGGTTCGCTAAATTGAATCTGACCACCCCGCGCTAATAACCACAGTTGGCCATGATCATTGAAACCCATGTTTTCTACCCGCCGAGAACTAATGCGGTTATGGGGAACCCAAGCATTTTGTCCTGGTTCCCAAGTTGAGTAAAAGCTCCCCTTGGCGGAAACAGCGACATATTTGCCATCAGCAGAACGTTGCATATTGCGAACTACGCCGACGGCTGCTTCTACCTGGGCTTTCCAATTTTTACCGCCATCGGTGGTTTTGTAAATTGCGCCTACATCAGTGGCCATTTCCGCTGAGTCAGTTCCCAGCGCATGAACAGTAATTGGATTACCTGGTAACTTTTCGCTCAAAGGAATTCGTGACCAAGAACGGCCTTCATCGGTGGTATGTAGCAGTAGCGAGGGTTCGCCGACAATCCAGCCTTCTTCCCCAGAAAAACTTACGGAGTCAAAGCGATACCGAGAATCGTCTAATGCTAAAGACAAGGGTTGCCAATTTTTACCCCCATCTTTGGTTTCTAAAAGCGTGGCGTTGCTTCCTACTAAAAAACCATGCTGAGAATCTTGCGTAAAAGCAATATCCAGCAACTTCTCGTTGGTTGGTACAGTGATGATTTCCCAAGGGTTGAAGCTAGTGGAAGGCACTTTGCTACAACCTATACACAAAACAACTACTATCAAAAAGGCAATTATGCGTTGCCAGCTTCTCACAATGGGCTGCATCAGTATTTCTTAGTGTTTTCTAATTTCGTTTAGGTTTTACCCCAGAGATGCGATCGCTCTCTAGAATTAGGTAAAAAAAGATAGCGGGTCTTATTGTAAGCCGTAAAGACTGATAAAGAACAAGAACGCCAGAGCCAAAGCCCCAAAAATCAAGATATTCTTTTGCCCTGGAGTGAGCTTATTAACACCCAAACCAAAACCGAGATTTTCTTTAAAACCAGATGCTGTACCAGATGGGCCAATGTTGGTAAAAGCAGTTTTCTTGGCACTACAAACTGGACAACGCCAATTTACAGGCAGTTCTGTAAACAGTGTCCCTGAAGGGATATCATGCTTATCATCTCCCTTCTCAGGTTCATAAACATAACCGCAGGCGCGACACTCATAGCGGTCTAACGCTGGAGTCTCAACAGCTTGTTCGCTCATGGCTAAGGTCTCCCAGAGGGGAATTATTAAATATACGTTAAAAATTATGACATAACTGTTAGACTTTTCTATCACTTACACAAACGAATCAAATACCTGAAATCCGTCTGTTTCCCAGATTTCAGAAAACTCGAAAAGATATAATGTAAAAGAAATGTAACAGCGTTATTCACACCATAAGCGGTAGAAATTCATTGTGTTTGTCCTCAGCGGTTACGAGTACTTTCTAGGCTTCTTAATTATCTGTAGCCTAGTGCCTGCCCTAGCGCTTTCTGCTTCCAAGCTTCTCAGACCCAGTGGTAACAGCCTGGAACGCCTCACAACTTATGAATCTGGGATGGAACCAATTGGGGGAGCCTGGATTCAGTTCAACATCCGCTACTACATGTTTGCGCTGGTCTTCGTCGTCTTTGACGTAGAAACCGTGTTCCTATATCCTTGGGCGGTGGCTTTTCACCGTTTAGGGTTATTAGCATTCATTGAAGCGCTAATTTTTATTGCAATTCTTGTAGTTGCCTTAGTTTACGCATGGCGTAAAGGAGCTTTGGAATGGTCTTGAATTCTGATCTAAGCACCCACGACAAAGAGCGAATCATCAACCCTATTGAGCGTCCGACAGTCACTCAAGACCTTTCAGAAAATATTATCTTGACAACGGTTGATGACCTCTACAACTGGGCTAGGCTTTCGAGTCTTTGGCCTTTACTATTTGGTACAGCTTGCTGCTTTATTGAGTTTGCAGCGTTAATTGGTTCTCGGTTTGACTTTGACCGCTTTGGGTTAATTCCCCGTTCTAGCCCCCGTCAAGCTGATTTGATTATTACTGCCGGCACAATCACCATGAAGATGGCACCCCAGTTAGTGCGTCTTTATGAACAAATGCCTGAGCCAAAGTATGTCATCGCTATGGGTGCTTGTACAATTACTGGCGGGATGTTCAGCGTGGATTCTCCGACAGCTGTACGCGGAGTTGATAAATTGATTCCGGTGGATGTGTATTTGCCTGGTTGTCCTCCCCGTCCCGAAGCGATTATTGATGCGATCATTAAGCTGCGGAAGAAAATTGCTAATGATTCCATGCAAGAACGTGATCAATCTAAGCAAACCCACCGCTTTTATAGTACGACTCATAACTTGAAGCCAGTAGCAGAAATTTTAACTGGTAAGTATATGCAGTCAGAAACTCGCTTCACTCCACCAAAAGAATTGACAGAAGCAATTGGTCTACCAGTACCACCTGCGCTGCTAACTTCCAAAACCAAGGAGGAACTGAACCGTGGCTGATGAAGAATCTAAACCAGTACCAGCAGGGGAAGATGCTTTAGTTCCATCTGGGCCGATTTCTCAGTGGTTGGCAGAAAATGGCTTTGATCATGAATCTTTAGCGCCTGATAAAAATGGCGTAGAGATTATTAAAGTCGGGCCAGAATTTTTGCTACCCATCGCTACAGCTTTGTATGCTTATGGGTTTAATTATCTCCAGTTTCAATCTGGTATTGACCTTGGCCCAGGACAGGATTTGGTCAGTGTGTATCACTTAGTCAAAGTTGGTGATAATGCTGATAGACCTGAAGAAGTGCGAGTGAAGGTATTTCTCCCACGGGAAAATCCTACGGTGCCTTCTGTATATTGGATTTGGAAAACTGCCGACTGGCAAGAACGTGAAAGCTACGATATGTTCGGCATTATCTACGAAGGACACCCAAATCTGAAGCGGATTTTAATGCCGGAAGATTGGGTGGGTTGGCCTTTGCGGAAGGATTACGTCTCGCCTGATTTTTACGAGTTACAAGACGCTTATTAGCAAGTGCTGAGTCTCAGTTGGTGAGAATTTTGATGTCTCATTCCTAACCCTTCTCCGGTGACGGAGGAGGGTAATGTTTTTTTAACGCAGAGTTTCGCGGAGGTTTAATTTATAGTTTTGGGTGGATGGGTGATGATATGAATAGTGAAGTTATACAGTGATAGCTTATGTCTAATGAATTATTAAAGTCCTTTCAGCAAGCTTATAGCAATCTCGAATTGTTTCCTCTGATGCAAGAGAAGGAAATGGAGCAGTTTCGAGTGGATTATGGTGGTGATTTAATAGCAGATTTAATCCAGTTATACCATTTCACTAAAAAAATGATA
>NZ_DF978454.1:0-11969 GCF_002897135.1 Nostoc cycadae WK-1
AACAGACTCAATGCTGTAAATTCCTAAATTTCGAGTTATTTCTGAGGAGCAATCTTTGATTAATTTGGCGATCGCATCGGGTGACATCTGTCTCTTATACACATCTAGATGTGTATAAGAGACAGCTGTTGTATAGGGATATTTGCATTCATACCCTCTTGTATATATATAGCTTATCCCTCCTGTTTGGGTATATCTGCATACTTACCCTGATGTATAGGTATACCTCGCCTTTCTGTATGGAGATATCTGCATTCATACCCTTTTGTATACCCATATAGAAGGCTTACAGGTTTTATCTATGCACATAGCTTTTAGTATAGCGATACTGTATCAGGCGATTGCCCTCACTTCTCTTACCCTCTTGTACACCTATGCTCAAGCTAACATCTGGTATCTGTATACATTTCTTCTAGTATAGGCATGACATAACGGGCGATCGCGTTCATTTTTCTTACCCTCTTGTATAGTGATGCTAAGACCAATGTTTAACATCTATGTACTTTCCCACTAGTTTAGGGATAACAAGGCAGGCGATCGCCATCTTTAACATTACCCTCTTGTATACCCATAGCACAGGTTAACACTCAGCATCTATATACAAGTTTGTACAGGCATAGCGTAACAGGCGATCGCCACTCTGCTTTAGTGACTACTAATTTAGTGGTCAGTTGTGAATAGAAAAGTGGTCATAGGCGATCGCCTCCAATTCCTCATCGCCGCTGCTAAAGTCCCGCCGCCGTTTTATCACTAAAATTTTTTCTGCTTAAGCGGATTCTAATCTTTGCAGTGCAATTGTTTCAGGCGTTCCACCACTTTTTAAAGCAGTATGTCTCACTATGTTGGCTAAGTTGCGTCCGCCGTCATTTCTACTAGGTTTGTTCCACAACTAAGAGTTTTTCGCTTAAGCGGCTTGTAAGCATTGCCCAGACTGCCTTACAGGCGTTCCACCACTTTTTTAGGCATTCATTTTTCATTCATCAAAAATCACGCGTTCCACCACTGAAATTTCTCTAAATTTTTTCTGCTTAAGCGGCTCATAATCTTTGCCCAGACTACCTTACAGGCGTTCCACCACTTTGTTGTATTTTCTATATATATAACCCAATGGTGGAACAATACCCTACTGGCTTAATTCAAATCATGAAAATTGGTGATGCCTCTAAAAAGCCCTATATCAACTTTGGGACACAAATATCAGGGTCGCAGGTGAAGGCGGCTAGAATCCCAAATTTAACCCCACTCACTCTATTTCGTGGTGGGGTTTCGTTTTGTCATCGAATCAACGTCAAAACAGCCCATTTTACGAGATAAACTATGACCTCATTAATCAGGTTTGCTTTAATGTCTGGGTAGTGCATGGCTAAGACACTTGCTGTAATCAAGGTGGCGATCGCTATCTGCTTTCTATTCATAAAATCAATCCATTCATCAATAGGAATTTGTCAACCTGTGGTGGCTGACATTCCTGTTAATGTGGGGCGACCCCATACACGGTTTAAATGCCAAAGTTAACCCCACTCACGCTATTTCGTGGTGGGGTTAACTTTGGTGCAGCGGGGCGATTAAGGGCAATGGGGCGTGGCAGGCGGCATCGGTTGGGGTGAATAGCAATTTTAATCAGAGTTAATAACCTGATACCAAAATCATGTGCTATATTTATATCAAGTTTGTAATATCAAATTTGTAATATCAAATTTGTAATAGTTAGGAGATAGTATTTTGGCAAAAAAACAAGATAAAGGTGTGATAGTTCTTTCATCCCTAGAAGAGGATTTACTTACGGCTCTGCTAGGACAAAAGCTTTATGGATTAGAACTACTAGAAACGGTAAACAAAGCAAGACAACAACAAAAATTAAAACAACTAGCAATAGGTTCTTTGTATCCGACACTTAGACGGATGGAAGACGCAAATTTGATTAAAGGAGATTGGGGTGAAGAAGTAGCAGAATCAACCCGTCGTCGTTATTACACAATTACACCCGATGGGGAAGTAGCAATTACTCGTACACAAGCATATCGCAAGTTATTAGCACAAAGAGGTCAGGATGAATCTATAAAAGATGGACAGTATACGTTCAATTCTAGGTTTTGATTAACTTTTCTGTTTCTTAAATCAGCATTTACTAGCAAATTGATTTAGTTAAATAAGGAGAATGGTTATGGGACTAATCAAAGACAATACCACTAAAAATCACCACATAATAGATTTGGCTTCATTAGGTAATCAAATTAACATAAATATTGAAATGGACGGAAAAGCTAGAACAAAAGATATTAAAAATATAATTGATATTCAAAATAGTCATGAAATTTCTCTGGCTCAGAAAGTCTTAGATCATCTTAAGAAAATTGATGAGTCGGCAACTTTAGAATTGAAAAGTTCTAAAATTAATATTCTGCCCGTAGTAAAAAATGAAAAAGAAGTAGCTACGCAAAATAATTTTTTTGAAAAAAGTTCACTAACAGCCATCCTAGTAAATGTATTCTTCCTAAGTGTAGTCTTAAGATTAAATCATAACTTTATCTACAATAGGATATTTGCCATAATTCCAGAGGAATATAGAGCGCATCTTATTGATTTACGTGCTAATTGGCTGGAAGAAAATTCAGGAAAATTTAGAGTAACTATCGTTAATTTACTGACACTAAAATATCTACTCGATTTAATTTTGTCTTATGTTCATAAAGCCATAGCAGATAAAGTTTCTCCGCTTTATAAACCAAGACTTTAAGTTCAATCATGAGATTATAAAGATTTAGATAATAAAACAAATGGTGAAAGTAAAGATTGCTTATTAAATAAATAAATGTTGATGCGCCAACACCAACATTTATTTCGCAGAAAAATATCACCATGTCCTTTGTTGTATCTACAGCAAATTCTTTAGTGTCTGTTTCAGCTTACTTTGCTCAAGGGGAGCATACATCTATGTCTAGTCTAACTAAAAGTCCTCTTAATAATCCTTATGTCCGATTATTAATGATTATTTTTTCTGTAGGAGTTGCCTTTGGTTCTAATTTCCACTCCAGTCTTCTCAAAAACACACAATCCAGCAATAGCAAAGAGCAGATTACTGTAAATAAAATTAGTTCTGTTACTCTAATTGATTATGAGCGGCTTCGAGAAGGGATGAATCTGACAGATGTTAGGGTAATTCTAGGTAGTTATGGAATTGAACAAAAGCAAGTAGGAAAAAATGTAACTGTTGCCTGGCAGAACTCCGATGGCTCAAATATCACGGTTATTTTTTACAATGGCATACTTCAATCTAAAAGCCAAATTGGACTTAAGTAAAATTAGAAAATAGCCAAAACCTTTAAAAGCCATAGTATTACTTAGGTTGTGAACTAATAGGAATAACTCGCCAAATATCGCCATGTCTATGATAGGATTTTGGCGACGTTTGGCGATGATATATGAACAAGCAAGAAGCCGCTGATTTTCTAGATGTCAGTGTTCGAGCATTAGAGCGTTATGTACAGCAAGGTAAAATTAGCGTTCGTTACGAGAAAGGTAAAACTCGACCTACTGCAAACTTCGACGCTACTGAACTCGAAGCCTTTAAGAAGGAACTCAATCAACCTACAATTAAACCTGCTGTAGAAACTCGCCAAATAACGACAGAGCAACAGCCAAAGACAGCAAATCTTACATATAGCTCTGGCGAGATTACGGGATTTGGCGAGGTTGACGAGATTTTGGAATTTGGCGAGATTGGCGTAGTTGATAAATTGTCGTCAATTATTGAGTTATTACTAGGTAAAGGCGAAACTCAGCCAGTTGTATCAATTGCCGATAAATTACTGCTGACCCTAGCAGAAGCTCAAGCCTTAACTGGACTTTCCAGAGAGATGCTTAGGGATGCGATAACATCGGATAAATTAAAAGCCAAAGTTATTGGTAAGGGTTGGCGAATAAAACGAAGTGACCTCAATACTTATGTTGAACAGCTATTTTAAAACTCGCCAAATAACAACAGAGTTATAGTCAACGGCAGCAAAGCTTATATAAAGCTCTGGCGAGATTACGAGTTTTGGCGAGATTGGCGTAGTTGAGAAGCTATCTTCAATTATTGAGTTGGTAGGCGATCGCTACACCACATTTAACCCATCAGGTACAAGCTCAACTAAATTAATTGCCTCATCAATCTTTATCCCTGGCTTGCGGTTATCGTATGGGTTTAATTCATGCTTGGCGTTGTGGTCATCAAGTCGAATTTGGTAATTCTCTAAAATTTTCTTGATGGTCGCTGGCTTGCTGCCTGTCAGAGTTTGAATTGCAGTTTGGTTAATATGCCATTTTTGGTTTCTTTCAGTGCAGTTATTGTTATGTACTTCTAAAGCATAAATAGCGCGGCGTGTAAGCTCATCAGCTCTACCAGGATGGGTTTTATATTTTTCACTCATCAGTTCTGCTGTAGGTACTGGGGTTAAATCCTCATCAGCCAATTTGACTTTACCTGTCACGGTCTTGGCGTAAACTTGGCAAGCTTTTTTCACAAACTCAGCCAGTGACATACCAGAGTAGGCGATCGCGTCTTCTACTACTTTCTGTGTATCTACGTCTAATTCTAGTTGTGCAATATTCATGGTTTCTAATGAGAGTACTGTAGTTGTAGCTTCTTGTTGTAAAGTAATTTGCTCTGTTTGCTCTGGTTGTGTTGCTTGCTGAGTCTGTTCTATCTGTTCTGTCTGTGTCGGCTGTTCTGGTTGTGTTGGTTGCTCAAAACTGACTTTATAAGCAACTCTTGCTTCATCCCCTACTACATCCCATCGGTCACGGTTGCTTGTGGCATACCATAGGGCTAAATGCTCCCAGTGAGCAGCTTTACCGCGTGGCTTAGTGTGGTAATACCCTGGCTTTCGCTTTTGAGAATTAGGAAATTTTTCAGTAATGGCTTTTGCAAAAGCTGTTCTAGGTCTTTTCAGGCTGTTATCGCTGGTGATGGCTGCTCTAATTGGTTCCCAGTATTTGAGCGTTATTTCTCTAATCGCTTGCTCATCCTTGACACCTTTTAACTGGTGCGCGGCGATCGCTCCTAGCCTAGATGCCCAAATTTCATTGCTCTCTCTCTCTAATCGCTCGATTTCACTCATAATATTGGCAATACTACTTATACTTATACTTATCTCTATACTATTCCTCTTGTTAAAGTATGTCAAGACGATTTGTATAGGGATTTATTTAAATTCTGGTAAGTGTTCCAGGCTTGATTACGAATCGCTGATAAGTCTTAATTGTGCTTTCGTCGTCGTCGCCTAGAATGCTACTTGCATAAGGAATGTAATCAAATGGGTCAATCCCAGAATTAACGATATTGGCTCTTAAATATGCTCCTCTAAACTTGTGGTAAGTCATATCTGGGATAATTGCCCAATCCTTAGCCGCTTCGCTCAAAACTTTAGACCAGCGGCGGTTAACTCGTTCTGTATCTTCATTAGGTGGAAATCTTTTGTCTTTATCACCAAGCCACTGTAGAGCAAAGCAGACAAGTTTGGCAGGTAACAAAGTCGGAATTTTAAACACTACATTCCTTAAATTTGTGCCATCAATGCGGCGATTTTTCCCCTTTAATTGACCAGTGAAAGCAATCTCATATTCTCCAATAAGTTCAAATTTCGCTGATAAATGCACCTCTGCCATCCGGCGGCCAGTAGCTAAGGCTAAAGCGCAGCTAACATCTCTCCAGTCAATTCCTTCTTCATCTCCCGAAGCAATCCTAGTAAGTAAGTTATTAGCTCTTTGTAGGTATAGGGTAAGGTCTAGCTCAATCCTGGCTTCTGGCTCACTACGCTCTTTTACCTGTTGGCGATAGGCTGTATTTTGACGCTCTTTGTAACTGGCAAATTGATAAGAGAGTGCTTCACCAAAGTGAGTAATGATGGTCAAAACTGGATGATAAAGGGCTTTATCATTTAGGTCTGTTTTTGCAGATGTTTTGAGTGCTTTTTTTAATGCCGTAATCTGCCTCAAACAAGTGCCATAAGTTTTTTCTTCCTCTGGTCTTTCATCTGGGTAAGTAACTTTAAGATTTTTAGCTTCAATGGCTGCTAGTTTTTCCCATCCTGGTAAGTCTCCAGTTCCCTTTTTACGTTGATTGATTTTGTATGGTGCTAGAGCTTCAAACTGGGGCAGTAAGTAGGCTACACGCTCATCTATATAACTATTCTCTAGCTCATCAGCACTTTTAACTTCTCTGCTCATTCCTTATTTACTTGCATATTTAGCAAATTTAACTATTTAAATTGTAAGCAAGGAAAAGATTAGGGTCAATAATTTATCTATCAATATTTGCTCTCGTATAGGGATAAATCCATTAATTATCCCTATACTAAAGCTCTTGTAATGCTTAAATAAGTCGTTTAGTATAGGGATATGAAAGAGGGACGCGCCAACGTCCCCACAACATAAAAGGTTTTTTCGATTATGACTACTCTAACAATTTCTCAAGTCTCAGCAGTAGCTAACAATCAAAATGACCGTTGTTCTGGAGAATTTGACGCGGCTATCGGTCTACCGCCCAAAACAACCGAGGGTGAATACTGGCAAGGTTATCTAGGCTACACACTCAAGACAGGTAACGCACCATTCTAAAACCAAAGGGTAGGCTCAAAACCTACCCTTAATTTTTTTAGGGATTACTTATGAGAATCACATAAAGAACATTCTCATAAGTAATCGCTTTTAGCTAACGCGATCGCCTCACTGGGAATGATGTTTTTACCCTGTCCTTAAAAATCAATGTGACCGAGTTACAACCTTTGATTTTGCAGCGATTTTTGAAGATAAACGCAAATACGCTCTTGGTTTTGCACCTAACTAGCAAATGCCCGTTGACCTCTGAGTAAGCACAATTCGATTTAATGAATTTGGCTAGGCTACCTGAAAAATACCTCATTGCCGGGAGTTAAATATTTTGATGAAATATGGGGCGATCGCCTAGTCAGAATCATTGTTAGATGGCTTAATTATTGATTTTAGGGTAGAGATTCTTTCACTGATGAGTTGACTTTCTTGCGTTAGCTCTTGGGCATTCAGCTTTAATTGCTCAATTTGATTATGATATTGAGCAATAAGGCGTGAATTGTTATCAAGACGAATTTTGCAATCTTCAAGTAAAATTTTAAAAATATTTTTAGCAAAGTCTTCATACATCATTGCATTTACCGTTATTAATTTATTTGCTTACTTTGTGGTTTTTCTAATTGCAGTAGTGTTGCCTGACTTGTCATTCTTCCTGCTATTATTCCTGTCCCTAATAAAGCCAACAAACAGAACAGGATTAGTTTAACTGGCAATTCATCAAAAGTAAAAATATGAATGTCATGCTTGGCGATCGCGTATCGCACCATTGCCATTTGCAACGGGTTAAAGTCAAACCATTCGCGGCTTTTGACTAAGCCTTTAACTTGACAATGTTTAAAGTGGTCGTGCAGTCGTGTCTCTACTTCTGCCATATCTTGAACATAAACAGTAGTGAGAATTTTAATATTACATGGTGGTTGATTGGCATGAAAGTTTTCTAACCTCAATTGCGGATTTCGAGATAAACCAATCTTGCAACGCCGCAAGTAAAAGCCAGGAATTAAACCGTGATAGCCTTCTGCTTCCATTAAGTATATGTATCCGGGTTCATGGTCGTTTCTGGCTTGATACTCATTGTTAAAGTAGCGAGATTCCATATTTAACGCTTTATTCAGTTGCCTTAAAACTTAATAATCCAAGGTTTTTCAAGACTGCATAAGCCATCAGTAGTAAGGAATGATTGTCTAATCATGCCGCCGTCTTCTTCTAGATAGAATATCGTTGCAAACATACATAAGATGTATTGCCTGTTTCTTATCAAGTAAGCATAATCTTTGTTAATTTTGCACTTGATAAGGATGTGATTAAAGCACACTGAGAAAGTACATCTTTTGGCAATGAATTTAGCAAGGTGAGGAGCAAAATAGCTTGGCTCGATACTTACTCTGCGACTTTTTACCGTTACCCTTTCTCTCGTACTCCTAAAATAATTGACTGGTCGTTTCATTTTTTTAACGCTGATAGTTGTGGTTGGTTTTTACTACAAAATGTAGTCAATTTATTACAAAAGCATTTTTATTTTGTATTGCTAATTGAGAATTAGTGTTGATAGTTAATGGTCAACGAATTTTCAATAGTTTCAGGTTGAAGAAATTTTGATTATTTATGATATTGGACTAATTAATAACTTTTATTTTTGATAAACCATTTCAAGTTTTAATTTTGTTGCCAATATTTGCCACTTTCTGCCGCTATTTTGGAACAATCGCCCAAATCCGCCCAAAATATCCCAATATTTCCCAATTTTTAAACTATTAAAAACGAACTATTGTTTCTAATTCTCAATAAGCTAAAATGTTGGGAAATTTGTCCCGTTTTCTGCCGATATTTCCCAATATTTCCCAATCAGCGGCAGATATTGGCAGAAAAATAATTCCAGTTTTTCTGACGCACATTACGCTTAATTTTCTAAGAAGTTTTTCCCACAGTCTCGACATTGCCATCTTTGCTTACTTTGAGAGTGTCCATTCTTTTTGATGTTCTGACTTTGGCATTTAGGACAAGCCAGTAAAGTAGGTGTATCAACTAAAGGATTCTTTCTCATAGCTGCTATCTGGTCTGTTGATTTTTGATAAGCGGCTAAATCAATATCAATACCATCGAAGTAAGGCAGTTGATAAAACACGGGTGAACGGTCAGCTGTCACCATTGCAATTCTGAATTCTCTGGCAGTGTCGCAGATGATTTCATTCTGTTCTTCCATCTCTAATTCAATTTGCTCCAGTGTGGCCAGTGCTTTTTCTACTGCTGCCTTGCTGTAGAATCTCTCGCCATACTGGGTGAGAAATGTTCTGATGCTCACAGGGTCAATGTAGACATTGGTTAACATCTTTTGGTCATCAATGGTTAACCCTTTGGTAGTGCTGACCATGCCAGATTGACCCATGATAATGACACCCATATTGATGTGGCCGCCGTCTTTAAGGACTTGCTTAAATTGCTTACCGCCGTCATTGCCAACAGTATCAATAGCGTTATCAAACTCATCACAAGCCCAGATGTAACCTACAGTATCTTTGTACTCAGAGTTAGTAGAAGATTTACGAAATTGGTATTCATCAGCCAAGCCTTGAAAGCCTCTACTAGCACTCTGCCAGCGTAAACAAAAGTCTAAATCTGTGGAGTTTTTAACGCTGATTCCTGCCAATGGGTTACAAAATGCAATCTCTGTAAAATCAAGTTTTTTACCATTGGGAGTATTGCCAGTGAGAAACCCACGCTTAAATATATGACTTATCAAAACTAAGACTGTAGGAGTTTTACCCGCGCCTGGCTCCCCAACAATTCGCCATCTAATCGGCTGGCTTAACAGGTAATTGATAAATTCTTGCTGGCTGCGGTACAAACTACCTTTGTCAGCTTTCCTTGCTGGTCTATCCTTGCGAAACTTCACCACAAGGCAATCAGTGAAAGCCAGTTTTTTAACAGACTCAATGCTGTAAATTCCTAAATTTCGAGTTATTTCTGAGGAGCAATCTTTGATTAATTTGGCGATCGCATCGGGTGACATAGTGCGGCTGTAGGAATAGCCAGCCGTAATTACTGAGTCAGTTTCCTCTATCCCGGTTACTCTCAAGGGTACTTGTTTATTAAACCAAAGCCATTGGGCGATCGCGTTGGCTATCCGCCCTGACGCATCAAAACCAAATTCACCATAAACGGGTTCGAGTAAATCGCCTGCTAACTGCTGCTGTAACTGTCCAATCCTGATGTTTAACAGTTCAATTTGCTCAAGGTAGTTCTGACGTTCAGCGTTAATAGCTTGTGAGACTTCATCTAAATTTTGGTTGTAACCACTAGCTAAACTTTTGATAATTTCAGCCTTACTTTGATGACCATGAGCGACTTTTTCACCCCAAGATTGAAGCCGTCTAAACAGTTGCATTGCTTCAGAGGTAATTGAATCATGCTCAAAGTAAATTTTCTCTAACTCAGTTTGTTTAGCCAGTTGAAAGCGTTTGTTAGCTTCCGCGTCTACTGCTGATTTAAAATTAAATTCCCATTGTTCAACCTCAGATTCTAAATACTCAATTCGTTGTTTATCCTTCTGGGATTGGGTGAAAAGTTGTGTAAGTTTAGCTTGATATTCCTCCAATTTAGAATTTAGATGAGCCACCATTACACTATTCTCAATCTTGGCGTGTCCTAAAGAGTTAATAGTGTTTCTGGCTTCCTTTAACTCATCCCTCAAAGCTAACAATTCGCTATTAAGCTTGGCTGTTTTGGCTGTGGAGTCTTCATACTTATTAATTACACTGTGAAGGTTATCGCTGGCACTTCTGGCAATTTTAGCGGCTTTCCTAAGCTCTTTTTGTAGCTTGGCATCAGCAATTAAATAAGTTACAAAACCACCGCAAATTGCACCTAAGCTAAAATATAGCTGAATCACTTTCTTACCTCCAAATAATCGCCTAGTTGAGCTTTAAAACTTGATAATTTACCCTCAGTTTCAACAGTTTTCAACCTTAATTCTTCGGCTTTTAATTCGGCTTGTTTTAGCTTTTGGGTGAGTTCGTCCTTGCTATGGACTGCGATATTAGTATCAATGGTTGTCTTGACTTGGCTAACATCCAGAGTCACAGACTTTTGGCTAGTAACTTCTTTTTGGTTAAGGTAGTCGAGATAATTACCTTTGACTTTCTCAAGCTCTGTAGCTGCCTGGATACCAGCACCAAAAGCTTTGGCGTGTTTGCCCACTACGGTAAACTTCTCACGGGTTAAATCAAATGCTGCACCCGTGAGTTTTAACGCTCTGGTAGCACCTTCATAGATTTTCATGCCCTTATCTAACTGGGCTTCTGTAGCTTGGGGTAAATTTTCGGGAGGATTAAGCGGATCAGCGATGTGATAGTTGCTTGGGTGAAATGCTGGAATCATCGCTGGCAGCATTTCCGGTGTGACAGTCAGTAAGCCAGGGATGCGGCTATCTGTGGTCACAGTGGCGGCGGCTTGATTGGTAGTGGTTGCAGTAGTCGCGCCTTTCCCTCTGGCCAGTTTTTCAGCTACAGCTTGGGCGGCTGCTTTAGTAGTGTCGATTTTAGCCATTGTTCAAAAATTTTCGTGCGTTGACTAAAGATTGATATCGAATTTCTAGTTGGCGAAATGCTTTGTCTAGGTCGCTAAATTCCCGCGCTAATTGCTCATCTAGGTCATATTTCTCTAAGACTTCGTTGAGTTCGCTTTCGTCAGTTTTGGCTTGCTCAATTTGGCGGTTTAGGTCGTTGTCCATCTTGGTAGGATTAAAAAATACCTGATACCTGATGCTGTTAAAGCCCTCAAGCTATCTGAGGGCTTTAATGTTGAGCTTTATCTGTTAGTGCCTCTATGCGGTGGTTGCTGCGGTGTCTCTGGCTGTTGTGGTGTAGTTGTGGCAATGGTGGATTGAACTGTAGCCAAAGTGATGGCAACTGTTAAAAATGCAGTTACAATTTTCATTTGAAGCAATCCTTTTTGGGTTGTGGTTGATTGGCGATCGCTGCTCCCTGGTAAGAATGGCGATCGCTTATTCGTTGAAGCTTTCGAGTCTAGATACATCTAATCCAGTGTTCGAGTATTGGAGAGTGTTAAAAAATTGGGCTACATCTCCAGCAGTCACATCACAGTCAAAGCGCAGAATTTTAAACTGTGGATGCTTTCTAATTTGGGTTAATAATTGCTGTGATTGCTCTACTAGCTCTGATAGTGGTTGCGTGTTCATAGTTAACCTTCCTGACATTCTTTGCTGGCATCTTCCAATAACTTGACGGCTGTACCAGAAAACCCGCGTTCACCTACTGCTTGAGCAATTCCAAAAAGAAGGTTAGCCAGATTAATACCTTGTTTGTCACATTCAGAAATGACATATTCGGCTATCTCACATCTTGCACCTGATAAAAAAA
>NZ_DF978454.1:15093-22289 GCF_002897135.1 Nostoc cycadae WK-1
TATTTCCAGGTGCAAGATGTGAGCTATCTTTTTGGTTGATTCAGTTTTGGCACTGGCAATCACATCTGAAAATTTTTGGTTGTCCATAGATTCTGTGAATTGTGTGATTTTGAAGTGCAAAAAAAGTATTGCCCATTGTGCGCTGACTACGCTGGTTTCTCCCGGTTCAAACCCTCGTGCTATTAATTCTTCGTAATGTGGATGCTCTAAAACTTGGTCAAGTATTCCGTGAGCTAAATCAAGTAGTTGCTGTAGTTGTTGGGTCATTAGTGAATCAGCTTAAAAATACCCTCTAGCAGCCAGTTCATCAAATCGAATGGGAACAGTAAAAAATTAGTTACGCGGCTAGGTTCTTTCCCAGTTCATCAATGATTGCGTCAATTTCTTGGTGTAAGTCGATTTCATCTGGTGTAACTTCTACGGGTTGTTGACCCAAGCTGGCTAAATCTCGGATAGCTCCCAAATACTCTTGCTTTTGATACTGCCAGTTTTGGTTTATGGCTTCTGTTAGCTCGGTTTGGCGGATAGCCAAGTTATTCAGGATGAGTTGGTTTTTAACTTGAGCGATCGCATCGACGGCGGCGATTTCTTCACTGGCCTGCTTGGCTAACTGCTCAACCAGAGATAAGCCAGTATTGGGCGTTGGGGACTGGGTAGGATTGGTTAGCTGTTGCTGAGGTGCTGAGGGGACTATAGGGGCGTTTTGTGGTTTTTCTGTGGCTGTTTGAGATGCTTGTGGTGTAGGAGTTTCAGAGTTTTCTAAATTTTCGCTCTGTGCTGGCAATTGTGGCTGTTGTTGTTGCTGAATTTTCTTAGCAACTGCCTCAAAATCCAGTAATGGTAAGGCTTTCACTGTGTCGAAATCATCTGGGTGGATGTCTATCAATGCCAGTCTTAGGGCTTGTTCTGTAGTTTTAAGCTGGTCAACTGCGGCGGCAATACTAATCTGTGTTGCTGGTGTGGGCTTAGGTTTGGTTGTGCGTGGCATAAGTTACGCTCCCTTTTTTATCTGTAATTGCTGGAATGCTTGCTGATAGCGATAGCGGCTGAAATCAGGCTGATTTTTTAGGATGTACCCTTTTACCCGTTCAGAACGTCTAAGCTGTGCCATAAGCCGCCCTACACGGCTTAAAACCCATGCTTGGTATGGTGACAGAGGCGATTCTCTGTCTATGTTTCCATCGTGGGCTTTAGGGTAGGCATTGCGGAAAGACTCAATACGCCAGAATGCTATGTTTTCCCAAGCCACAAGCGTAGAACGGGCTACACCCAACAAATCGGCTAAATGTGTCTTGGTAGCAGGAAACTCAAGAAATAAATCTAAATCTGTGGAATGCTTGCAGCGTCTAGGTTTCATCTGTCATACAGCAATAAATATGAATTGGTAGTTAATTAGCCAATAATCGATAAACTAAGCAGCACAATCAAGCGTCAAATCGCTAAACCCCTTGCAATACTTTCCTTTGGGGTACTCGTAAGACACTAATTAGTATCTGGTTGTTGATCGATTGCTTTTATAGCGTTATATTAGATGACATCGTTTACTAGTGTCAACACTTTGCTGTAATCATTTGCCATATTTTGACGATTTACAACATAATAATTACTCGGCGTATGCTGGATGTATGTTTATGACAAGTGTTGCAAATGACGAGCAGAAGGCCACGAATAGCTTTTGTATGTGACCAATCTCTAAAAGAATCACTAGAACGATGGGCTGAGGAAGAAAGCCGAACACTTAGCAATCTTGTAGAGCTAATTTGTAAAAACGCTGTGGAGAATAAGGAGAAGAAAGATAAATCAGCATGACCGAAAATGACAATATAAAACGTTCTAAAGGTAAATTTGACCCAGTTAGAGAAACTAGAGATTGGTCAATGGCTGCGTCTGAGGATTATTGCAAGCGGATTGCTAGAAAAACAGGCAGGCGACTGATCGAAATAATCGAAACAGAAGATGACCTTTTACCAGTAGTTTGTATATTTGAGGATTACAAAGATGAGTGAAGCAGCAACATTAATACCGCTAAGTGCATTTATTCCAGTTTTCACAGCCATCAGCGATCGCAACTGGTTGAAATTCAAGGAACTTGAAAGAGAGTTCGCTGGTAGTCATGGTGTAGAAACTTGGGCAGATGTTTTAAACTTCCGCATCATGCCAGCGTTGGAACCTGAAGCTAAAAGATGGTTGCTAGTTCAAAGATGTAGCCAAGGCATTAAATCAGTAAAGGAAGTTTCATGAAGGCTCGACCGCGCATTTAAGGGTGAACAGCACTGGCTCTCACAACCACTTCACCCTAAACTCTTGCAAATCTTATACACCGGACGTTTCTTACATTTTTCTTACCGCTACTGATGCGATCGCACTTTTTAGCATGGATACAGCAAAACCAGGATTAGCAAAAATTACAGGTGGCTTGTACAAAATTTGTGATAGCGAAGGGCGATCTATCGCTAAATTCACGCCGCCGCCAATTCTAGAAACACTAGATTGGCAATCTCTTAAACCTACTCAAAAACGGTTGCTAGAGGAATTTGAGAAACACTGGCAAATTATAGCTCACTGGTTGGTTTACTTCCGAGCTTTTGGTGTGGATATCAAGCAAACGCCCTTCACTCTCCCAGAATTTCAGGATAAAAGACCGTTAGCCGAACTTTACAACAGCCAGCTTGAGTTGTGCGCGGCTGTCTGGGAAGTGATCGAAATTCGCCATCACTACCAAACTCCCTACCATTGGTGGGAAAGCTGCATAGTTGAATTACAGCAGGCGCAAGCTAGATCAATTCTTGATAGCGGCGGAAGTGAGAGAAATACACCGTTAAAGGGTGAAGTTGAGAACGGCTTAAGAGGATTTCTAAGGGTTTTGAAAGAGGGGGAAATACCTTTTAATAATTCCGCAAGCAATCAACATCTCTATCGGCTATACACCAGTGCTATTGGCATAAAAAAAGATTCAGCCAAGGTAAAAAAGGCGTGGAAAGTTCACCTCGATAGCCTGAACGGATGGATACGCACAGTTAAAGGGAATAGCGACTTAAAAGCTATTGTTCATCTTGGCTGGCGACTCTACTACCAGGATCAGAAAAGATTAATACCGATAGTAGCAACGAGTATTAAAAATGACTCTTAAAGAATTTTTATACTGAAAATACGCGCTAAATTTGCAATCCACAAATCGAACAAACTAATCTATTTTTATCAGCAATTTTTGAGCAAAAAAAATGCTGAGTACAGTCTCTCTTGTGTCAAATGGTTAGCTAGTGGCTTCCCAAAAAGAATGATTACCAGTCATTCCAACAGAGGATCTGAATACCCAACAGATTCTCAAAAAATCAATTTTTTTCTTAAAACTACACTAGCAAAAAAAGTATTGACATAACAAGGGGACTGCCAAAAGTAAGTAACTTACCCAGGTGGTCTATGTTTTTTTTGGGAATATCCCCCATACAACAAAGTAAATACAATGACTACAACATAAGAATTGTAGCAAAATGCCCTAGGGGGGGTCAACTTTATAAACTTTTCTGCCTCTTTATTGGTAGGTATTTGACCCTTGAAAAATTAATCAGAGCAATCAAAGCCGGACAACTCACAGAAGTAGGCGAGATTTTAGAATCGATTGGCGTTACTCACCCCGAACTGATCAATGAGATTATCAAGCAATTTCAAGATGATCTAGGGGGTGTAGCATGAGTAGGTTTATAGCTACCTCCAGAAACAACCCTTGTTTATCCTGTGGTGACATCTCCGGTAATTGTCGCCATCAAGCTGAGGGTGAAATTATCCTCTGTATGTCTGCCAATAGTGGCAGGAAGGGCGAATTAGTTGACGGCGGCTACAAAATTATCGACTTTAGCCAAGATGGGTTATGGGCAATCTTAAAGCCAGATAATACACAAGAATGGGCGGAAGAACAAAGGCGGGAATGGGCGGAAGAACAAAGGCGGGAATGGGCGGAAGAACAAAGGCGGCGGCGTGAGCGATTGCAGTGGGAAAAACAGCAAAAATTAACTCAACTACCCCCTATCTCTGAGAGAGATGAACAATACCCCCGCATAGTTGCCAAGTTGGGTTTAAACCAAAAACATCGACTTTCAGAACTCTCAGAACGCAGGGGTTTAAATGCAGATGAGATTGATCTTGCGATCGCTCAAGGCTGGCTATGTAGTTGGAAGCCAGGAGTAAAAGTTGAGGCTTCCCCGCAGTTAGCCGGAGTTGCGAACGGTCAACTTACTGGGGTTGTGGGCTTGGGAATTGCGGCTGTAAGTCATAGTGGTGAGATTACAGGTTTTCAGATTGCCAGTGATAACCGCGCTAAATTTGGTAAGTACATCTGGCTATCATCCGCCAGCAAAGGGGGCAATAGTCCACATCTGCCAAACGGTGAATTACCTGTTTTTGTGTGGAAGCATCCAGAAGCTGAGGAAATCACAGAATCTTGGCTGGTAGAGGGTAGTTTAAAATCGCTAATTACTGCCCTGAAATTGTGGTTTAGATATGGACGCAAGGATATACAAATCATTGGCGCGGCTGGCGGTAACTGGTATGGGTCTATCAATACCGTACTAGAGGCACTAGGGACAATCAACAAAGTCTTTTTATGTCCTGATGCTGGAAGCTTGGTTAATTCTCATATCTTGGGAAATTACAGAAAAATTATTGATGAATTAACCAGTAAAGATTACTCAGTTAATGTTGGTTGGTGGGGTCAATTTCAAAAGGGTAAACATTCAGATATTGATGAATTACCTAACACTTTAGATTTTCAATTAATCACACCAAAAGAATTTTTTAACCATACAAATAAGGCTAATTGGTTACATCGCCGCACCTATACTGCCGATATTGTTGTAAACCAAGCCGATTTTAAATTCCCGAAAGTACCAAAAACCAATGCTGTAATAGGGGTTAACTCTGGTTTAGGTACTGGGAAAACAGAAGCTTTAATTAAACTAATCAACTCATCTTGTAATCGTGCATTTTTGATTGGCTATCGCAACAATTTACTATTACAAACTGGTAATAGAGCGAGCCAACACGGTGTTACTATTTATCATTTAAAAGAAGATGATGGTATTAGTTTAGTACCTGATGATAGTACCAATTTGGCTTTATGTTTAGATAGTATTCACCACATCGACGGTTATTTTAATGATGTTGATATCTATCTTGATGAAACTGTATCTATACTGCTTCATGCGACTAGCGGCGGTACTTTAGGAGATGAGCAAGGCAAAGCTATAGCCATACTTTCTAAAGCCTTAAAAGAGTGTAATAGGGTAATATTACTTGATGGTAATTTGGCTGATATTCATGTTGATTTCATAGCCAAAGTATCAGGTAAAGAAGTCGTCAAAATTAAGAATGAGGCAAAAATTAAACCTCATACTTTTAAATTCGTTGTGGGAGTAGATGAGGAATGCGAACTTAAAAAGCGCGATAAATCACCATTAATTAAGGCAATGTTGGCTGATGGCGTTATCCCTTGGATTGCTAGTGATTCTAGAAACTTAACTAATATTATTGATGAGATTTTTAAAAGTGCTGGCAAGCGCGGTTATGTTCTCAACAAGGATACAGCAGGGGAACCTTGGGCTAAAGAATTTTTGGTAAGTCCTGATGAGTTCATAGCCAACCATAAACCAGATTATTTCGTAATTTCGCCAACTGCTGAGAGTGGTGTAAGTGTCACAATTAAAAACTATTTCACTGATAAATTTACTTTCTTTACTGGTGTTCAAGGCACTAACAGCCAACATCAAATGTTATTTAGACTTAGGGACGACAGTATAACTCATTATGTATTCTGTCCAGAATTTAGCCAGGTTAGAGACAGAAATAACCCTGGAAATTACTCAGCAAAAGCTTTCAGCGAGGCACAAAATTCTAGAATTATGCAATCTGCTATGTTAGCGGCGGGTGGTAATACAAATCAAATAATGAAAGTAATTGGTGATGCTGTAGCCAGAAGTAACGATGATTGGTGGGCGTTGAGTGCTGAGTTAGGGTCAATTGATAACTATGAAATGGATAATCTTAGAGATTGTTTGATTTATGCCTTAAGTGATGTTGGGCATAGTGTTGAGGTTGTGGAATGGGAAATAGATCAAGAGTTCAAAGATAAGGAAAAATCAGCTAAAGAAGTTGTTCAATCTCGTTACGCTTTAGAGCTTTTTAAGGCGATTGAGTTTGAAAATGTAGAACTTGCCAACGCGGCGGCTAAGGCAAACCCCAACAAGGACACACAGCGCAGGATTGAAAAAACTAGATTACTTGACAGGCTACCAGACATTGAGAATTCTAGTGTTTGGAGTCATGAATTTATTAATAAATACTACGTAAAAGATAGAGAATTTATCAGCAAGCAACAAAGATTTTATATGCTGAATCACTCCGATATATCCAAAAAACGGAGTGAGGTTAACTGGTTCTATATGGCTACTAATCAACACTTCTTTTTGGCTCAAGCCAAGGGTGATTCTCACTTAAAAGTATGGGCATTGCAGCAACTAAATATAATGCAATTCCTAGAGGGTGAATATCACAAAGAGTCACCGGAAGTCTTGGAAGTAATGAATAAGGTTAGAACAGATAAGGAAATAGCCAGGGCGTTAAATCTCAAAAAAATTCCCAAGGAAACAACTGATAAGAGAGAAAATATTGCCTTTGTTTCACAACTTTTAGACAGCATTGGGGTTAAATTCTCTAAACCTACTCAAGTGTTAATCAATGGGGTTAAAACGCGGCTCTACACTGTTGATCAAGAGAAACTAAATCTACCTAGCAGGCTTGAGGTTTTAAAGGCTATTGCTCGTAAATTTGACGGGTATCTAACATCTGATACTGTAGCCAAAGTTAAGTGGGAAGAACACATCACAACATCCTCACCACAACCACAGCCACAGCCACAGCCACAGCCAGAAATACAATCAGAACCACAATCACAGATAACCGCATCTCAAGCAGAACCGATTGATCAATGGTTAGCGGAAGAAAATATCACCTACATAGCCGAATGTTTAGAATTGTGTGAATCACCCAGCGATTTGAATGATTTAAGGCTTGTTACACCTGCGGCTGCTTTAAAGCTTGCGGCGCGGCGGCTACCAGAAGCCAAGCGGGAAATTATCAAGCTTTGGGTGATAGCGGCGTAGCCGTAATGAGTATCTCACATCTTGCACCTGGAAATAGTAATG
>NZ_DF978455.1:0-14348 GCF_002897135.1 Nostoc cycadae WK-1
CCTGAGCCAGGATCAAACTCTCCGTTTTGTTGTGTTTCGAGTTTGTTATCTAGAAAAACTTGCTTTCCAGATTCCTTGCTATAATTTTTGAGTTTTTGGGATACCCCAAAACCAATTTACTTGACGAGGATTGGTTTATCTTTTAAGCTTTCAAAGTATTATTTTTTCTCGGTTCAGTCGTCTTGGCTCTTGCCTTGACACTTATCTAGATTAACAACTGATTATAGGATCGTCAAGGGTTTGGCAAAATTTTTTTCTAAGCATTTCTGGAAAGGAAAATAAACTTAAAGAAAAGCACATAAATGAGCTTAAGTTGAGAATTATCGAAATATTGCCCATTTAAAGATATTTTTTACTTTAATTATTGAGAAATTTCCTGAATTTACATCTTAAAGTACCACCAATTCACTGTGAACTTGTTTGTCTAATTTTGTTGGAGACTACAAAAATTTTCAAATTACTTACGAGGCTGTCCTTGATAAGTTGATTCCAAAATATGGGCAATCGCACTGTAAGAAACAAATTGTAATAGTTTTAGTTTTCCAGAAGACGACCATATAGTGTCTGGCGCGTCTTGGTGTTTTATTCTAAATCTGTAGAACCTTCTCAAATACAGATCATGAAAAAGCTGATCAATCAGCCAGAAGATTTTGTAAAAGAAAGTATCGCTGGTATGGCGATCGCCCATTCAGATTTAATCAAAGTCAACTATGACCCTACCTTTGTCTACCGAGCCAGTTCACCAATCCGGGGTAAAGTGGCAATTATTTCAGGTGGAGGTAGTGGACACGAACCGATGCACGCTGGGTTTGTGGGTCAGGGAATGTTAGATGCAGCTTGTCCAGGGGAGGTGTTCACGTCACCGACCCCCGACCAGATGCTGGCTGCGGCGCAACAGGTAGATGGTGGTGTTGGCATCCTTTATATTGTCAAAAACTATAGTGGCGATGTGATGAACTTTGAAATGGCAACGGAGTTAGCCCGAAGTGAAGGCATCCGTGTGCTAAATATTTTGATTGATGATGATGTGGCAGTGAAGGATAGCCTCTATACTCAAGGTCGTCGTGGTGTGGGAACAACGGTATTAGCGGAAAAAATTTGTGGTGCTGCGGCGGAACAAGGTTATGATTTGCAGAAAATAGCCGATTTGTGTCGTCGGGTAAATCTAAATGGTCGGAGTATGGGGATTGCCTTAACATCTTGTACCGTACCGGCTAAAGGTACACCAACGTTTATATTGACTGAACGCGAAATAGAAATGGGTATTGGGATTCACGGTGAACCAGGTAGGCAAAGGATTTTATTAAAATCAGCAGATGAAATTGCTGAGATATTAACCCAAACCATCATTGATGATGTTGGCTATAGTCGTATTGTGCGGGAGTGGGATGAAAACCAAGGTGAATGGGTTGATATGGAATTAATCGATCCGCCTTTACAAGCTGGCGATCGCTTGTTGGCTTTTGTTAATAGTATGGGTGGTACACCTATCTCGGAACTTTATCTGATTTATCGCAAACTGGCAGAAATCTGCGAAAAACAAGGAATGCCCATTGTCCGCAACTTAATAGGCTCTTATATTACGTCTTTAGAAATGCAGGGTTGCTCAATTACATTGCTCAAGTTGGATGATGAACTGATCCGGTTGTGGGATGCACCAGTACACACGCCAAGTCTGCGATGGGGTATTTGATATGGTCACTCAAGCCCAGATTCTCCAATGGTTAAAAATCTTTGAATCTGAGATAGAACAAAATAAAGAATATTTAACTAACTTAGATGCAGCGATCGGTGATGCTGACCACGGTATTAATATGAGTCGTGGTTTTAAAAAGGTGATGAGTCAGTTACCAACAGTAACTCATCAAGATATTGGCAGTATTTTGAAAACTGTTAGTATGACACTGATTTCTAGTGTTGGTGGTGCTAGTGGCCCTTTATACGGCACCCTGTTTTTGAAAGCAAGTTCTGTAGCGGCGGGTAAGCAAGAACTAACTACACAAGAGTTACTAGAATTACTACAAGCTGGGTTAGATGGAGTGTTACAACGTGGTAAGGCTCAATTAGAAGATAAAACAATGGTTGATGTTCTGTCTCCGGCTGTAGTGGCTTTTAGGCAAGCTATTGAGGAAGGCAAAGACTCTTTAGCTGCAATGCAACAAGCTGTAGCAATATCAGAACAAGCGTTAGAAAATACCAAACCGATGCTGGCGAAGAAAGGACGTGCTAGTTATTTGGGAGAACGAAGTATTGGACATCAAGATCCAGGTGCAACTTCGTCTTATTTAATGTTGAGGAGTTTATTGAAAAGTATTAAAGATAGTGAGTAAGGAAAGATTTCCCAATGAAGTCTGAAGGATACAATTTCACACTTCAGACTTCGCACTTCAGACTTTAGCCAAATACTCGGTGTTGCAAAGAAGGCATTTGACGACGAACTTGTTCTAAACGCGAGGGGTTAATTTCTGCGATCGCAATTCCGGGTTTTTCGCCAGCATCAGCTAAAATGACACCCCAAGGATCAATAATCACGGCGTGGCCGTGGGTTTGGCGACGGGCGTAGTTTGTGCCAGTTTGGGCGGGTGCAATTACGTAACAAGTATTTTCAATTGCTCTGGCCTGTAATAATACCTGCCAGTGGTCTTTGCCTGTAAAAGCGGTAAAAGCCGCGGGAATAAACATCACATCGGCTCCTTTATTAGACAGATGCCGATATAATTCTGGAAAGCGCACATCATAACAAACAGAAAGACCAATACCGCCCAGTTCTTCCGAAAAATATACTGAAGGTAATTGTGTACCAGCTACTACAGTGCTAGATTCACGATAAGTATTGCCGTCAGGAACATTGACATCAAATAAATGTACTTTTTGGTAACGGGCAATTTCTAGACCACTCAGATCAATCAGTGTGGAAGTATTATAAACTTTGCCTGTACCCTCTACCAAAACTGGAAAGCTGCCGCCTAAAATAGTGACTTGGAAACGTTGAGCCATTTTTTTAAGAAATTGCTCTGTTTCGCGGGTGATACTTTTTACTTGGGCGAGTTTATCTTTCTCTTCACCCATAAAAGAAAAGTTTTCTGGTAGCCCAACTAATTCAGCACCTCGACGCACAGCAAGCTCAATTAATTCTTCAGCCTGTGCCAAATTTTTGTATAAATCTGGCACACTTGTCATTTGAATAGCGGCGGCTAAATAAGATTTCATAGATTTAACAACAAAAAGTAGATGTGTGCAGGACAGATACTCAAATATATCGTTACTTAAAGAACTTCGGAACTTGAGCCGCAGTGAGTAAATATTGCTTTTCTTTAAGGAGCTTGCTATCTCTAATGTTTCACTCTAGCCAGTGTCACCGGATTTTAACACTCCGGCAGCTTTTAACCTACTAAAGTTTTACACACCTAAGTTGTATTCAACAGGGGAGTGAGATTAAATTAAATCTGGAATAGCTAATTATGCTGAGTACATTAATAATTACTAATTTCACCCCCAAGGCGATCGCGACAATTAACCTACTATTATGCTTTTTAAGGCGACGATCACTACAAAATTTTCTTCGTATCTCAATCCCAACTGAATCAGGTAAGATTATTCGCATATTTTCCGAATATCCTTCAACATAAGAAATAAGTGCAGATGGTCAGTCTGACTAGGTTCAAAATCAAAGTTTTCATACTATTGGCTTCTGGCTCTTCAAATAGGCTTGGGATATCTCTTGTCAACAAAATTAAAAATAGCTAATCGCTAGGTTTTAAAATTACCAGCAATTAGCTATTAATGATAGTTAACAATTGACTTGTTCCTAAGTCAGTGCTTCTGCACCACCGACTACCTCTAAAAGTTCCTGAGTAATAGCGGCTTGTCGGGCTTTGTTGTAAGACAGCGATAGGTTTTTAATTAGTTCACCAGCGTTATCACTGGCGTTACTCATAGCTGTCATCCGTGCTGCTAGTTCGCTGGCAGCAGATTCTTGTAATGCTCGTAGTAATTGATTGCTCAAATACAGAGGTAGCAAGGAATCCAGAATTTGTACTGGGTCTTGCTCAAAAATCATGTCGCGGGCTAGAGGTTGGACTTGAGCCGTTACTTTTTGCCGTTCAACTTCAAATTGACCGCCACGAGTTGTCAGACGGAAAATTTCATCATCTGCTGCTTCTAAACCTTGGGTATCAAGAGGTAGCAAAGTTTGAACGACAGGACGAGAACTAACTAGAGAGACGAAACGAGTGTAGATTAATTCGATGCGGTCTACTTTTTCCGAGAGGAATAAAGACAGCAACTCTTCAGCAATTTTATTTGCTTCGTCGGCAGTAGGAATTTGCTCTAAGCCGCTGTAGGTAGCATCAATGGGCTGTTCACGGCGTTGGAAGTATTGGGTAGCTTTACGACCAACCAATACAAATGTGTAGTCTATACCTTCTGTCTTAAGTTCCTTAGCACGGTTTTCAGCACGACGAATGACGTTGGTGTTATACCCACCGCACAAACCTCGGTCGCCAGAAATTACTAACAAACCGACTGATTTAACTTCGCGTTTTCTTAGCAGAGGTAGGTTTGCGTCTTCAAACCGCAGACGGGTTTGCAAACCATATAATACTTGCGCTAGTCTGTCAGCGAAGGGACGAGTAGCTAATACTTGTTCTTGCGCCCGACGTACTCTCGCCGCCGCTACTAGCCGCATGGCTTCTGTAATTTTTTTGGTATTTTTGACCGACTGAATGCGATCGCGTATTGCTTTGAGGTTAGGCATATTTTTGTCCTTTGTCCTTAGTCATTGGTCATTTGTCCTTGGTCATTAGTCATTGATTTTTTACTAATGACTAATGACTAATGACTCTTGACTAATTACGCTGTTGCTTTGAAGGTCTTTTTGTAGTCGTCTAAAGCAGCCTTCAATGCGGCTTCTTCATCATCAGCGAGTACTTTTTTGCTTTGTACTGCACTGTAATAAGGAGACTTACCTGTCTTCAGGTATTCACGGAAACCTTTGGTGAAAGTGGTTACTTTATCTACAGCGATATCATCTAAGTAACCGTTAATTCCAGCGTAAAGAATTGCTACTTGTTCAGCAACAGATAGAGGCTCGTTTTGGGATTGCTTCAAAAGTTCCCGCAAGCGTTGACCACGTGCCAATTGGTCTTGGGTAGCTTTATCTAAGTCAGAAGCAAATTGCGCGAAAGCTTGGAGGTCGTCAAACTGTGCTAGTTCGAGCTTAATCTTACCAGCAACTTTTTTCATTGCTTTGGTTTGTGCCGCAGAACCTACACGGGATACAGAGATACCTGGGTTTACAGCGGGACGAACACCAGCGTTGAACAAGTCAGAAGATAAGAAGATCTGACCGTCGGTGATGGAAATTACGTTTGTAGGAATGTAGGCGGAAACGTCACCTGCTTGGGTTTCGATGATGGGTAGAGCAGTCATACTGCCTTTACCTAACTCATCGCTGAGTTTAGCAGCTCTTTCCAACAAGCGAGAGTGGATGTAGAATACGTCTCCAGGGTAAGCTTCCCGTCCGGGTGGACGACGTAGCAGCAAGGACATTTGGCGATAAGCTTGTGCTTGCTTGGATAAGTCGTCGTAAATTACTAGAGTAGCTTTGCCTTTGTACATAAAGTACTCAGCAATGGTAGCTCCGGTGTAAGGAGCCAAGAATTGTAGGGTAGCGGGGTCACTGGCGTTAGCTGCAACAACTACGGTGTAGTCCATTGCGCCTTTTTCTTGTAGGGTTTGAACTACGTTAGCTACAGTAGAAGCTTTTTGACCAATGGCTACGTAAACGCAAACTACATCTTCACCTTTTTGGTTAATAATGGTGTCAATGGCGATCGCAGTTTTACCTGTCTGACGGTCTCCAATAATCAATTCGCGCTGACCCCGACCGATAGGAATCATGGAATCGATAGCTGTAATCCCGGTTTGCATAGGTTCGTGTACAGAACGGCGTGCAATGATACCGGGTGCAGGAGATTCAATCAAACGGCTTTCTGTAGATTTGATGTCGCCTTTTCCATCTATGGGACGACCCAAAGCATCAACAACGCGTCCAATTAATGCTTCACCAACACCAATTTGGGCAATTCTCCCAGTGGCTCTGACAGAACTACCTTCTTGAATGCTGTTACCTGTCCCCATGAGTACCGCACCCACGTTGTCTTCTTCCAAGTTTTGGGCGATACCAATGGTGCCATCTTCAAATTCCAAAAGTTCCCCAGCCATAGCCTTTTCTAGGCCATAAATCCGGGCAATACCGTCACCGACTTGCAGAACGGTACCAACGTTAGCAACTTTGACTTCTTGGTCGTATTGCTCAATTTGCTGTTGAATAATGCTGCTAATTTCGTCAGGTCTAATTGATATGCTCATGGTGTATATTTTTCTTTTGCAACACGGAAGAATTTGTTAGTACAGTGCTGAGTGCTGATTGCTGAGTGCTGAGTAATAAATTCTCCTCCTGCCCTCTGCCTTCTGCCTCCTGCCTTCATTTTCTAGCCATTGGTTAGGCGCAAGGACAAGCGTCGTAGTTGACCACGTAAACTAGCGTCGATTACCTGTGAGCCAACTTTGATAATTACACCACCAATCAATTCACTATCTACTCTCGTTTCTAGTTCTACTTGACGAGCATTGGTGATGGTAATGACTTTTTGTTTAATCGCTTCTTCTTGCTCTGATGACAGAGGAATAGCCGAACTTACTTCAGCTAACACAGTTTGATTCAGCTGCCGCAGCAATGCTAGATACTGCTTTAAAATCTGGTCTAAGAAGAAAATGCGTCGTTTATCTACTAGCAGTAGCAAAAAGTTGCGTAAGTAAGGATTACCGCCTTCACCTAAGACTTGAGTGATTACCGCTTTTTTGCTTTCAGAGGCAACAAAGGGATTGTCGATCAAGTTCCGCAGTTGTTGAGAATTTTGCAACAAGTCTAGTAAGGAACGAGCATCATTACCGAACTCTTCTGTCAGATTTTTTGACTGAGCTACTGACATCAACGCCTGTGCATAAGGCTGGGCGATTTCGGCTGTTTCGATATTACTTTTCATTACCGTCCTCCCACCTGAGCGATGCTACGGTCAATTAGTGCCTGTTGAACATCGTCAGCAACACCTGATCGCAGTTGTGCTTCGACTTTTTGTAATGCCAAAGCGGCTACTCGCTGCCGCAATTCGGTAAGCGCTCGCTCTCTTTCGGTGTTTAAATCAGCCGCTGCTGTTTGTTTCAAGCGCTCTACGTCTTGCACTGCTTTATCTAACAGGGCTTGTTTAGCTGCCTGAGCGCTTTCTTCGGCTGCTTGGCGGATACGTTGTGCCTCAGCTTGAGCTTGGGTCAACTGTCCTTGTGCTTGAGAAAGAGCAGTTTGTGCTTCCTGCAAGCGTCCTTCTGCTTCCTGAATGGCAGTTTCGATATTGGATCTGCGCTCGTTCAGGATATTGCTTAAAACTTTACGTCCAAAGTAGAATAATATGCCAATCAGAATCAATAGGTTTATCAGATTGGTTTCTAAAATGTCTAGGTTTAGACCGAAACCACCTTCTGCTGCGCCTTCTGCCAATTCAGAGTGAACAGCTTGAGCTTCTGCGGCAAGTAATAAGAAAGTGCCCATGATACCCATCTACAAGTGCGCTGCTCGCTTGCTAATCAGTTTTGTGTTCCCGGAGGAAAAAAGTGACTACGAATTTTAGATTTTAAATTTTAGATTTTTTGGTTTATGCTCTAGCAAAATTTTAGATTTGTGATTTCTAGATTGGGTAATTGATCAATCGTCAATCCAAAATCCAAAATTGGCTCAGTTATTCCAAAACACGTTCGCAGATTTGCTAACGCTACGCTATCGGCAATCCAAAATCTAAAATTGGCTGACACTTCATTAAGCGCTCTGGGACAAATGCCCAGTTGCGCGGATGCTTTCATTAGGCCAATAATCTTTTAGCTTATCTAGCTAGACTAGGCCCTAATAGTTTTTCTAGAATCTGCCTACCAAGAGCATCAACTTGTTGTTCTAAAGAACGCATAGCTTCCTGCTTTTGTTGCTCTATTTCTATAGCAGCTTTTTCTCGTTGAGCTTGAGCTTCTTGTTGTGCCTCAGCAATTTTCTGGGCAGTAATTTTCTTAGCTTCAGCCTGGGCGGTTTCTACAGCAATTTGCGATTGCCTGCGAGCTTCTGCTAGTTGCTGTTCATATTCTTGAGCTAGGCGTTCAGCTTTAGCTAGACGTTCCTTGGCATCAAGAGTATTGGTGCGGATGTAATTATCGCGCTCGTCCAGTACTTTTGTCAGTGGCTTATAGAAAATTACATTCAACAAGGCTGCCAACAGCAGGAACTGCAATGCCATAAAGGGCAAAGTAGCATCGAAATCAAACATTTCTCTCCTCTTTGGCTGGAGTAGCAGTTTTCATGGCTAGGAACGTTATCCAACCTTTCGTAATTTTAGAGACCCATAGCCACAAGGGTCAGGCGACATTAAAACCACTTAATACCCAAAGTATTTCAGATGTAGAGGCGTGATAGTTCACGTCTCTACAATCAAAACTTTGAGTTCTTATGCGAAGGGGTTAGCAAACAACAGTACTAGGGCGATTACCAGACCGTAGATAGTCAAGGATTCCATGAACGCCAAGGTTAACAGCAGAGTACCGCGAATTTTGCCTTCTGCTTCTGGCTGACGAGCAATACCTTCTACTGCTTGACCAGCAGCGTTACCTTGTCCAATACCAGGGCCGATCGCAGCCAAACCAATTGCTAGAGCAGCAGCCAGAACTGAAGCAGCAGAAACTAATGGATCCATGTTGATTTTCCTTGCTTTAATTACAGAACTAACAAAAGTAAATTAACTAGTCAAAGACGTGTTTTTTCACGCTGCACCGAGTTCTCGCAAATCGCGCTTTGCGACGTTTTGAGCATTGACGCTCGTCGGAACTGTGCTAACAACTGAGGGCGTTAATGCTCCTCATGCTCTTCGCCGCCGTGTCCTTCCATCGCCTCATGAATGTATGCCCCTGCTAGGGTAGCAAACACTAGGGCTTGAATGGCACTGGTAAATAAACCCAAGGCCATTACAGGTAGAGGTACAAATAAAGGCACGAGCAGCACTAGCACCGCTACTACCAATTCATCCGCCAAGATGTTACCGAAAAGACGGAAGCTTAGGGAGAGGGGCTTAGTGAAATCTTCGAGAATGGCGATCGGCAACAATACGGGTGTTGGCTCTATGTATTTCTTGAAGTAGCCCAAACCACGTTTGCTGAAACCTGCGTAAAAATAAGCGAGGGAAGTCAGCAGTGCCAATGCTACCGTCGTATTGATGTCGTTGGTGGGAGCCGCTAATTCACCAGATGGCAGCTTGATTAGCTTCCAAGGGATTAACGCACCTGACCAGTTCGATACGAAGATAAACAAGAATAATGTACCAATAAATGGTACCCAAGGGCGGTACTCTTTCTCACCAAGTTGGTTTTTTGCTAGATCACGAATAAATTCCAGGGCGTATTCCATCAAGTTCTGGATACCACTGGGAACTTTTTGTATGTTGCGAGTAGCAGCGATGGAAGCCACTACTAGAATGCTAATCACAAACCATGAGGTGAGAAAAACTTGCCCATGAATTTTCAGATTGCCTAATTGCCAGTAGAAATGTTGACCTACTTCTAATTCGGCGAGGGGAAAAGAATTAAAGGCGTTTAAGACACTAAGCATTTGCATTCTTCAAGCATTTTCCCCAACAAGCGAGGATGGGTGTATTGTCTTTGTGAGTCTGATTTTTTAAGAATCAGAAATGAACGCAGTTTGCACCGTATAGACGAAGAGCGTGGCTTTGTATGTGAGAAATCCCAAAAATATGGGCAGTACATGTAGATCGTGCCATTGAGTTGCTAGTACAATCAACCCAACAAATAGAGCAAAACGATTTTTGCTCAAACGATTTTTTTCAGCGCCGAGTTGCTCAACGTCTTTAGCCAGCATCTTTAAGTAAACCACACCTGTACACGCCCCAATTAAATAATTCAGGGCAGTGTTTAAGGAATAAAAAATCCACACAGAGATAAATATAATCCCCGTCAAAACAAGTGTGATTACCAACAACTTCTGATAGAGTTGATGAAACTCCTGCATGGAAGTGTTTACTGATTCTGTTTCCTCAAAACCAGATGGGGCATCTTGTTGTGTTGTCGGAGTGGGTGCAATTGGTTCTTCTGACAAGCTCACGGGACTTGAAACTAGTACAGCTAACTATTATGACTGCACATTCAGTCAGCTGAATCATATCACGATCCGGTAACAATACTTTAGAAAAAAACAATTAACTTCTTGTCTTTTAGCTAAAAGCAACACAAACAAACTCTCTACACACGCACAGAGTAAATTGAGGAACTAGGCAAGGTGAGGATGTCATGCGATCGCCTAAAAAATTCCTACTTGATGTATAGTCGCTTTTTCCTCAGATAATTAAGTGACCTCCAGAAGCGTTGTGTAATCACCTATTGAATGTTTCGGAAAAGCTGGTGTTTAGAAAATTAGTTGGCGCTTGAAGAGCGTAGACGCAGAACGTCTTGTCGTTAGACATCACACCAAAGCTGAATCTAGCTAAACTCCAGCCTGTTGAATTTGTACTACCCACTGAAAAGGGCATTGCTGTGTACATTCTTAATTTACATTAGATTGGCCAAAATTGCTTGGCTCATTCTGCTTCACCGATTAGTGTAAATGCTGCCCAATTAACTGGGAGAGAATTTTCTTTAATTCTGCCTAGCATAGCTTGGCGGAGTGCTTGGGCTTTATCTGGATTCTTTTGCAACTGTTGGTAAAACTCAGTCATGAGTAGCTGGGTTTCTTCGTCGGGAATTCGCCACAGGGAAACTAAGACACTAGGAACACCAGCAGAAATTATCGAACGAGATAGCCCAATGACACCATCGCCTGTGATGCGTCCCCGTCCAGTTTGGCAAGCACTGATGACAAATAATTCGGCTTGTAGTCGCAAATCTAGGATTTCTTCAGCAGTTAGTAAACCGTTACCCGTTTCAGCTTGATTTTTTTGGGTTGGGTTTGGTGCTAATGCAATCCAACTTCCTAAACCGCGAATATCATCCGCCCATCCGTGGGTTGCTAGGTGAATAATTCGGGCTTTTGGTAGCAGTTTTAAAATTTGGTTTTTGGTTGCATCTTTACCGATGATAGGTTTGGTATTTAATAGACGCGCAATTTCTTTTGCTTCGATTTCTGCACCGGGTAAAGCTTCTAATTGTTCTGGTTTGTCGCCAGGTTTGTAAACTACACGGGGCATGATGGGATTACCGACAACTAGGGCATTTTGATTAGATGTGTTTCGTGTTTGGATGTGTTGTTTATGGGTTAAATCTAATACTTGAATTGATGGTGCGGTGAGGATGGTATGTTTTTCAATCAGGTATTTATTGTCTGCATCTTTTAAGGCAGGAAAAGGTACAAAAAATAATGATTGTTGAGGGATAAAAATAACATGAGCGTTAGGGTCTTTGGGTAATTCTTGGGCGATTGGTTGGATGAGAATTTCATGGAGTTGCTGTAGAGGTTTTTTCCACTGAGCAATGTTAGTGCCAAGAATACTTTTAACTAAATTTGAGAGACTGGTATTTTGTTTTTGCCACAATGGTTTGAGGTCTTGGCGGTGAAATGTGACTTCCCCGTTGGGTTTGATTACCCAAATGTAGAGTTCTGATTCTTTAGATTGTTGTTTACCTTCTACTTTGAAGTCATCGTAAATAATTGAGTATTGCACCAAGGTAGAGTTTTGCTGTTTGGCAATTTGTTTCATCTCGCCTATTGTTGGTGCAGAGAGCGATTTCATCACGCTGTTATCTTTATTCAAGCGAGATGATAGTAATTCTACAAACGCTCTACCGCGACCGCGTTCGGATATTTCTAAAGCTGCATCAGTTTTATTTTGAGCGATGAGGACTTTTTGTAAAGTACGGTAAGTGCTTCTTTGCGTCTCGAAAATTGAGACTTTGTTGGTGTCATTTAATTTTTGATCTCGCAGAGATTCATAAACCTTAATTCCCTCATACAGCGTTTTCTCTGCTGCGTCGAGATTACCAAATTTGTAGAAAGCAAGTCCTAGATTATTTAAAGAATTTCCCTCACCAAGACGATCTTTAATTTCACGAGCGATCGCTAACACTTGCTGTAGATATTCTATGGCTTTGGGGTAGTCTCCTAGTGAAGAGTAAGCAAGACCCAGATTGCCTAGTGACTGTCCCTCACCGAGATGGTCTTTGATTTCACGAGAGATCGCTAAACTCTGCTGCTGGTACTCAATGGCTTTGGGGTAGTCTCCTAGATTACGGCAATACCCAGATTCCCCAGTGATTGTCCCTCACCGAGACGGTCTTTAATTTCACGGGCGATGGCTAATCTCTGCTGCTGGTATTCTATGGCTTTGGGGTAGTCTCCTAGTGAAGAGTAAGCAACACCGAGATTGCCTAGTGCATTACCCTCACCGAGACGGTCTTTAATTTCACGGGCAATGGCTAATCTCTGCTGCTGGTATTCTATGGCTTTGGGGGAGTCTCCTAGTGAATAGTAAGCATTACCGAGATTCCCCAGTGATTGTCCCTCACCGAGACGGTCTTTAATTTCACGGGCGATGGCTAAACTCTGCTGCTGGTACTCAATGGCTTTGGGGTAGTCTCCCAGTGAATAGTAAGCAACACCGAGATTGCCTAGTGCATTACATTCGCCTTGACGGTTGTTAATCTCTCGGTAAATAATTAGTGCTTCTTGCCAAGACTGTAATGCTGCTTTAAATTGACTGATTTGATACTGCTGAATACCTTGGTCTAACAGTCTATCTGCTTCTGTTTTCCGTGGGTCTGGGGTTTGTGCTGAAGCGGCTGAGTTGGGGTTGAGAAGAAAATCTAGTTTGGGTAAATCTAAGTTGATGCTAAGAATCGCAGTCAGCAAGGCGATGAGGGCATATTTACAGAGTTTGAGGTGCATCGCTGTAAGTCGTGACCAAGGTTGATGTTTATTTTAATACTCCAATAGATTGACAAAATTAGCATGAGATTAAAATTGTATTCCCTAAACCCGTGATATCAATTCGTAATTGAGAAGGTTTGATTTCTTCTGGCTTTCTCAGTTTTTATCTGTAGCTTTTATAAAAAACTTGTTTATGAGTATAAAAGACTCATTAATAAAGTTCCAATACTCATTCACGAATATCAAAGACTCGCTCACGAGAATCAAAAACTCATTAATGAAGTTCCAAGCCTCATTCACGAATATCAAAGACTCGCTCACGAGAATCAAAGACTCATTAATGAAGTTCCGAGCCTCATTCACGAGTATTCAAGACTCATTAATGAAGTTCCAAGACTCTTGAATGGAGTTCTAAGACTCATTCATTATGATGTCTGGTTGATGAATTATGATTCAATAGATTTGTATAAAAATCTGAAACTCTTTTCCCCCCTGCACCCCGCCCCTTGCCCCTCTGCTATCTAAATGTGGAGCAGCTTACCACTCGGTTCCACGGAAAGGATAGTTTCTGGGAATGATGTACTCTAGTCCTTGTAGTAGGAAACCAAAATCTACACGAGAGAAGGGATGAGTACCGATGTTTGCAAAGTATAAGCGACCATCGGGCTTGATGAGAAAAACAGCTGGTTCGCTAAATAAAGCGGGTTCACTTTCAAAATGTCCTTTGGTGAGATATAGTCCCCAACGGCGCATTTCATCGGGAGTCAGGCTGTACCCAATTGTGAGATTTTGGATATTGGCTTTGGCTTGGAATTGTTGAGCTTTTTCTAGGGAATCGCCGCTGAGGGCGATCGCTTCTACACCTAGTTGTTTAAAATCATCCAGTTTTTGCTCTAAATCGGTAATATATTGTTCGCAAATGGGACAGTGTAAACCTCGGTAAAACACAATCATCGTGTAGTTTTGAGGGGTTTGGTCAGCTAGTTTCCAAATTTTTCCGTCTAAAGTTTTGACTTCTAAAACAGGGGCTTGATTGCCCATAATTAGTTTAGGAGATGTCGTTGTTTCGGATTGAGTAATCATAATTTTGCCGCCGATTTTATATATGCGTTTTGTTGACTAAATCCGGGTATTAATTTACCTCACGCAGAGGCGCAAAGGCGCAAAGAGAAGAAGTAAATAATGTTTTTTTAATTTCCTTGTCTAGAGATATTGATCAAGGGAAGATTAAGTTAATTAAAATCGGCGGATTTTAGCAAGTTTTAATGAAATAAGGTAATAGAAAAATAATTCACCGCAGGATGAATCTATTTTGCGGAGATTATAAATTACAAAAAGCTCACAAAAATCACTACTATACAGCACTTTGCGCGACTAACTGGTA
>NZ_DF978456.1:0-13159 GCF_002897135.1 Nostoc cycadae WK-1
ATTAGGCTCATTTTTGGGAATTTTTTGATCAGCATCTTGATCAAATTCCTGAGCTTCCTCCGGCGGTGGTGCCTCCTCGATAATTTCACCATTATCCTCATTCGTCGGTGTCGCCTTGGCTGGTTGCGTCGCTGATGGCATTGGTTTGGGTTGGGCGATTGCTTGCTCCATTCTTAGAGGAAGGACGAGAACTGCTAATAGTAATAGTTGTGGAATATTTGCCATTACTGCCAACCCAAGGCTTAACCCTTCTGATATAGCCTGCCTTGGGCGATCGCACCACAGGAATTAAGCTGATTTTGTCATCAATTGAGCTAAGAGATATCTGCAATTGGGCAAGTTGATAATCTCTATCACGTTGCTGTTGCGCGAACTCTTGCAGTTGTCGAGTGTACGCTAGATTTGCCTCATTTTGCTGTTCTACCCGTTGGGCAGATTCAATTGATGCACGATATTCAACGAGTTTACGGTTATCTCTAGCCGTTTGCAGTTTTGAATGAGCCAAATTTAGCTCGGATTTCGCCAACTGCAAAGCAACCTCTAGTTTCTCCAACTCCTGACGCTGGACGATGGCGCTAGACGCTAACTTGCCTTTTGCTTGGTCAAATGCCGAGTTAGCCTGTTCGCTCTCCGCGATGGCTTGTTTTAGTTTGGCCTCCTCATGCCTCAGCACGGGTGAATCCAAACGTAAATCCTGCATGGTTTTGATTAACTGCTCCTGCTCCTGCACCTTCTCTGACGCACTTCTCGCCCCAGCTTCCGCCTTTTCAACCTCAGCCCGTGCCTCTGGATTATCAGCCAAAAGAAAAGGACGGCGACTTTCTAAAGTGCTTTGAGCCTGTTGTAAACGTAGCTTGGCCTGAGCAATATTAGATTCTTCCTCTAAGAAATTAGCCGCAGGTAAGTTTGCAATTGCTGGTGCTGCTTTGGGTTCAAAGGGCTGGGGCAGAGCTTTAGATTTGAGATTTTCGATTTGCAAAACAACAGACTGGCGTTGTTTGTTGAGGCGATCGCTCTCTAGGGTATTTTCGACAAGTAAATCGCCTTTTTTAACTTCCTGCCCTTCCTTAACCTTTAAAAATGTAGTGTCATCAACAGTTAAATTGATTCTCAATGCGCGGTCTGTGTTGGCATTGTCACTTTGTTTTTTACTGCCGGAAAAAGTCTCTACAGGTATATCTGTACTACTAACCTTAAGAGCCTGCTGACTTTGAGCAATGGCTACACCGAACGTAGTTATAAAGATTGCGATCGCAATGTATCTGAATAAGAATTTCATAATTGCTTAATCACAACCTCGCCACTCAGAATAAAAAATTCCTCTAGCGGCTCTAGGTCTTCTTTTGAAGCGTAATCAAGACTGACACCACTAGCAGATTTGTTGACTGTTGACATTGCCCCCGGTGTAGCGATTGGTAAATTAATTTCGCCGCTATCCTCAATTTCCAGTATTCCCGAAACTAATGCTCCTGATGGTAGCGACTTCACCCACTCCGCCGCCTCAGCTTCTTCTATGCGTTGCCGTCGAGTCTTAACATCTAGCCTTTCAGGTAGCACATTTACACGTTTAGCGATGATGTCACCGCCATTGCCAATTCTCATAATTTGCCCGGAAATCGAGCGTACAATCAATTTTCCGCCATCTGCACCAATAGCCCAAAATTTATCATTAACAAGTGAATTATCAACTGTGCGAACACCTTCAATTTGGACAGCGATCGCTTTTTGATTCTCCTGGCGCAGTAGCTCTACTGCTGTACGCTCTGTAGGGAATAGAGTACGTGTAGCCCACGCGCCAAGACCGCCGCCCCCGGTGACTAAATAAAATGAAATGCAGAAAACACAAATGGCACTGGCTAACACTGCATAATCAGCCGTTTTACCCGTTTCAATGCGGTTTTGTGGGTTGAGTCCAATTACCCAGTTATCTTTATTGATAGGCCAGAAAAATTGACAGCCTAGCTTGGTTGAGCAATCACTAAAACAACTTAATAAATGTCCTAATGGCAATGCTGCCCATAGCTGCCAACCATACAACCACAAGACAGGCAAGGTCAGAGTAGCAATTGCCAATGATAAAAATATGCTGTGAGTTGCTGACCTGTGCGCGTACTTTTCCTCTAAGAAACTGGCTAAAGGATAGACAGCCTTACCAATCCAGCTTTTAGTAGTATCTAAATCTGGAATCTGTGAACCTATCGCAGCCAGCAGTAGTACAGATATATCAGCACTGCCAGTTAATACAGAGACACCAGCCAAAGCGACGGCAGTATGAGTAATTCCCATCATCGGCGGCTATTCCTTTTTGGAAAAACTAAACTGAGCGATCGCAGTGAGAACAATACAGTGATTGCCAGCCCTCCAAGGATTCTAAGGTGTAAGTCACCTGTTGCCATACCAATGAATCTAACTGCACCAAGCAAGCCGGCGATCGCCATTAAAAACGGTGTAATGTCTCGATAATTGTTACTATCCTGGTTGTTGTTTGATTCAACACCCTGCTGTAGTTCTAGCACCATACGCTGTGCTAGTAGTGGGTTGCCTCCGGCGCGGCTGGCTAATTCTGCTGCCTTGGGTGGTGAAATCTGCACACCCATTTTTGATGCTTCAGACCAAATAATTGTGCGGATTTGTTGCTCATCCAAGGGTGGCAATGTCAGTCTAGGAACTTTGAATAATACACCCTCTAAATCGCGCTGATTACCTAATAAAAGCAGTACAGCGCCGCTTTCGTGTAAATCTTCTAGCCAGCCTTTGAGAGAAGCTGGCCATTTGTGGATGCGATCGCAAATTAAAATAGTCGAACTAAGGTTGAGTGTTATTTCCTCCCTGAGTTGTTTGGCTGTTAGTGGCTTACCCCTATCACCCTCATCAATAATTTGGTAAAGGTCAATATCAAGCCCCTCAGCAATCATTTGCAGACATTTGGTGTTGTCACCTCGATAAATGCCATAACAGCAATCAAGCTCATCCTGTACCAACTTAGCCAGATGTGTTTTGCCCATGCCAACATCGCCAGTTACACAGATAGATTTACCTTGCTGCAAACTGGCTAACACCTGCGCGGTGATGCTTGGTCGAAAGTCTTTAGTGCTGAGTGCTGAGTAGGGAGTAGGGAGTGGGGGTGTTTGTGTAGGGCGATCGTTTTCTATGCTGGGTGTTTCAATTTGCTTATGGCCATCTTGGCGAAAAAACTAGGATCATAATTCTCCTGACGTTTGTTGATTGCTGTAGCAGTTCTAGAGCGATAGTTATCAACCTGCTGTTTTAAATCATCTGGCAATTGATCAGGGTTTTCTAGTAGATGTAATACTACTGCTTCCTCGCCTGCTAGTAGTGCTGCTGCTCTTTCAGCCCCACGTCTAGCTACTTGAGCTAAATCATCGCTGGGAGTATTGCTATATTCGCTTACTGCGTTGAGTTCTTGTACCTCATCGTCAGAGAAATCTGTACCTGTTGTAGCTAGGTTTTCAGTACTGTTTTGTACCACAATCGCCTTAGATTCTCGCCACTCTTTGATGTACTTGCTTAAATCGCGGTCGCTGCCCCCGGTACGCTGCCGTACCGCATCGCGTGTAATTTTTTCTCCAGCAGCTTGCATAATATCGCAATTTAAAAATACTTTTTCTCGCAGAGTTTGGACTTCGCTCATTTTCAACGTACCAAAATTTATATACAAAATGGTACGTTTTTTTACCTGTCAAAAAGCAACCGTACCTGCACTGAGGTACGGCTGAAAATTTTATGTACCTGTGATTTCTAAGAAAATTTACTCTCGTACCAACTCTCTCATTTTGGTTTCTACCCAATCCGAGAAATCACCATCAAAATTAGTATCTTCTAAGTGTCGCAAGAATTTACGGTGTAATTTGTCATGTACATATATAGTAGTTTGCCGATAGTCTGGATCTGAGCGTTTGCCAGATTTCACCTTTGCACTACCCTTACTTACAGTCTTAGGCTGAGGTTCTACTGTGGGTGCTGGCTCTGGCTGTACCTCCTGCGGTTGCTCCTGTGGTTGAGGTGTCGGATTAGCAGAACGGGCAGCGTCACCAATTGCAGCGAATGGATTTTTTTTACTCATCTATCTCAGCCTCATTAAGTAACTCAAAAAAATCTGCTTTGGACACTACTTGGTTAATTTGTTTTGGTTCTAGCGTGTTGTAGCGTTTTTGCGCGACGATTTGACCATCTGGTTTAATATCAATAACTCTCCAAACCGAATCTGTTTCTGTTCTTGGTCGCACAAAATCGTATAGTTCAATTTTTTTCGTCACTGCATCACCTTCAGTAACTCAACACCCAATTTTTGATAATCGCCCCAAGCAATCCTCGCTCTCTCATCACCACTTTCATATACTGGCACTCCGCGCAGAGATGCCTTTTGATATGCGCTATAGCGGCGAATCATAGTGCTAAATACTGGGAGCTTCATCTGCTCCTTTAAAAACTCCATAGCCTCATCGCCAGCCTTAGAAGGTTTGGGAGGAATGATATTGAGTAAAATTTTGTAATTGGTATTTGGCGGAATTGCCTTGACCATTAGCATTAGGGCATCTAACGCCAAAGCATCAGGTGTGGTTGGCAAAATCATTAGGTCACAGGCATCAATTAACCCTTGCAAATCTTCAACCTCTGGCCTTGCTTTGGTATCGATAATGATGTGTTTATATTTACTGGCAATACTAGCTGCCTCTGTTTCATCACATAAATCACAAGGTAGTTTACCCCTACTTGCCCAGCTTGACGCGCTGCGGTTGGGGTCGCCATCTACTAACAAAGTTTTTTCTTTCTGATGAAGGTAACAGGCTAAGTGTACGGCTGTACTGGTTTTCCCAATGCCGCCCTTGAATCCGACGACTGTAATTATCATAACGGGTACTCGGATATTTGCGTATCTGAATTTTTGCATAGCCGAATATCTGAGTACTTGCAAATTAACATTAGTTAATACTGTAATTTTTAGCTCAGTCATTTGAGTCAAATATTGGGGTCATCGTGCCGAAACGGGAATTTTGTACGCTAAGAAAATTAAATAATCCCCTAAACTATTGTCCAAAATGAGTTACAGCTTCTTAAATTTGAAAATTTTTGATTTTTTAGGTTTAAAACTCTGAAGTGGCATTGATTATTGCCAAAAATGGTTATTTTTGGGCAAGTTGTTGACATGAAATAACCTAGAAAGCTTATTCTACTTTTCACAACTTTACTTCCGCCAACTATTATTTATGGGCAAGTTCGTCTTGAAGCCGATTTTGAGCCATTAGCTGAAAAATTCAATTAAGTATTTGCTAGAAAGCAAAGCACAGTAAGCGTTTGGCAGTCTGAGCATTGTCTTAGCGTACAAAATTCCCGTTTCGGCACGATGACTCTCAAATTATTTCCATTGAAATTGTATTAATTGGAGAATGAATTTATGATCTTAAGCTTGCTCCACTGCCACTATGATTAGTGATGTGTTCACTCAGAACATTAAAAAGCTGGCTTGGTTGCCTCGGAAACTACCAAACCAGCACTCATTAAAACTAATAAAGGTCAAAGCAAATGCTCAAACCCATTAAACAGTTTAATCATAAGCCAACAATTATGATTTTTGTCATTGTTGGCGGATTAGTTGCTCTAGCCTCTCTTTCAGTGGTGGCAAATGCTAACTGTGCAGTCTCGCTAGACTTCAAAATGTCCCCTCTGCCTAGTTTCCAAATAAAAAAGGATGCTTGCTCACCCAAATAGCAAGTACTCAAGTATGTAAGTATCCGCATACTCAACAAAAAGGCGATCGCTTTCTTTGAGGGTGCGATCGCCTTGATTACCTTTTCATAACATTTTTACGTCATCTCATGGATTCAGAACTTACGCAAAAATTTCCAAAAGCTTAATTTAAACTGCCAAATTACCAAGAAGGTTAAGAAACTATCCATCCAAATAAATAAGGCGATCGCAATTCATTGTGAAATGATTTTAGTTTAAACGTGGATTTCAGTCTGATAAAACTTAAAGCTTATATCTTGACAGGCAAGAAAATGAAAAAATGCCATTAATTCAAGGCTTTCAGTTTAAAGCGCATTTAATAACTAACTCAATATAAAAGTAATACTGCTAGGTAAAGGCAGGCAAAATGTAGCACACAGCACAGTTCAGATGTCGTTCAACCAAAAATGATTTTTTCTAAAACAAGTATATTAGTGATGATGTTTGCTAAGAACATTAAAAAGCTGGGTTGGCGGCCTCGGAAACTACCAAACCAGCACTCATTAAAACCAATAAAGGTCAAAGCAAATGCCTAAACCCAAACAGTTTAATCATAAGCCAGCAATTATGGTTTTTGTCATTGTTGGCGGATCAGTTGCACTAGCCTCTCTCTCAGTGGTGGCAACTGCTAACTGTGCTGTCTCGCTAGACTTCAAAATGTCCCCTCTGCCTAGTTTCCAAATAAAAAAGGATGCTTGCCCACCCAAATAGCAAATACTCAAGTATGTAAGTACTTAAACATCTGAGTACCTGCATACTCACCATAAAGGCGATCTAGTTCTTGTAACTGTGATCGCCTTTATCCTTTAAGAAAATTGTCAGTTGAGTACAGATGCGATCGCACCTCAAAGAGCTAAATAACTTAATATGAAAAGGCGATCCGGGCAGATATAATGACCACAATCGCCTTTTTGAGCAACTCACTTACAACTCATATTTTTAGATATAATCTAAAGGTTAGATTATCTAAATAAATGGTAGTTAGGCACATTTTTAACCTACAATCGACAACTAAAATTTTGGTCGGGTTAATTCACATATCTGCTGTGAATTATTGATTTCCAATTTTAATTGACCGTATTCTAGATTAATATGTTTTCCTGCTAACACCGCACTGGTCAGTATTGCGATTAAAATAATACTAACCATCACAGAATGCACAAGAAAACTAGCCTCTCTTGTTAGCTTCATTTTGAGTCTTCCTTTTTGCATTTGGAAAATATGAAGCGAAATCTAATAAATCCAGAAAGGAAGACTGTTAGTGACTTGCGATTACTTGGAGTCTGCTTTCTATTTACTAATTTGCTTCATCTTACAATTATATAGTGTTTTCTTTGGTAGCAATAGACTTACACCCAATATTCTGTATAGATTGAGTGAATAAATATAAGTACTAATATCGCCATTGAGGTTGGTAGCTTTTAGTACTAATATCTAAGTTTTTAGAATTTCTAAATAAGCTAGAACGGTTAACGAATTCAGCAATTAAAATTGGATACTAAGAGTATCAACGTAATCTTTATGCAACATCTATGCAACAAAATTTCTATGTTGGCTTAGATTTCTTAAAAAATGCTTTTCCACAAAGGTACGGTTTGTACGGTTATCCGCATAAAAGATAAGCAGCTAAAATCTAGCTGCTTATCTTTTAAATATTGAAATCTGTTTTTTGACAGACTCCAAGTAATCGCTCTTATATATTAGCAAATTTATCTCTAATGTCAAACTTTCCAATCTACTGTTTTTAGCAAGAAACGTCAATAGTTTCAGAGAAGGATGAGAAAAACACTCATTTTTTTATTTCTCTGAATAAAGTAATTTTTATTTTGCTGAGTTATTTTGATACAAATAGAGTACTGATATGTTGAGAATTTTACCTTCCTTGAATAACATATACTAATATTGCCAACTTGCCAAATTGGCTGTTGTTAATAAAACCAGAATTTGGCTATGACTGATTAATCAAACAAGTGGATTTGTCAAATTCCGCTAAATTGTTATAACTTTACAGAAACTAAACATTAAGAAGGCGATCGCCCTTGGTCGCTCTCCTCAGTTCTCAGATAATTTTGAAACTAACTTTCAAAATTATCCTCTAAGAAAAATAGCGATCGCCCACCACACCCAAGCGATCGCAGTCACAAGAACTAGATCGCCTTGATTACCTTTTCATAACATGCTAACTGTACAGTCTCCTTAGACTTTAAAATGTCGCCTCTGCCTAATTTCTTGCTTAAAAAGGAGGCTTGCCCACCCAAATAGTAAGTACTCAAGTACGCGGATGTTTAAGTGTCCGAGTATCCGCATACTCAACAAAAAGGTGATCGCACCCCAAACCAGCGATCACCTTGCCGTAGATCCTAATTTCAACCCTGCTTCTCACTGATGAGCAGGCTTTTTTTATTTCAATCCCTACCCAGGATTAATTAATTGTGAGTGCGATTGCGTATCTCAATCCCCAAAATAGCCCGGCGCTGCCACGGCTTGAGTAAAAGTCCTGTGGAGGTTGCGCCTCTTTCAAGTATGTTTGACACCTCATTGTTCAAGATGCCGACAAAACAAGCGTTTCAAGATTGTAAAGAAAGATGTGACTAATGGATAGTCCTTCAGCGGCGGCTAGTAACCCTTTTATACCCACCAAGATCGCTGCACCGTTCGGTTTCAAGAGGGTGTTAGCCTGCGATATCTGTAATTACATTTTAGGCACTTCTGCTTGTAGCCCATTTTTTTTTAAAATACTCAACAAAATTCGTTAGTAGTCCCCTTCCTCGACTGAAATCTTTCCCTTCCACAATTTCAAAATGTGTACAGTCAGCTGTATGATCGTTGAGAAAAATAGAATAATAACCTAGTTTAGGGGTATCTCTTCTTCTATCGAATAAAATATAAAAAGGCACGCAAGTAAGCCCATCATAGATTCTTAATTCTAGATTATGTCCATAAGTTGGATCGTTTCTTAAGTTACGCATTGCAGTAATGAAGTCTCGAAGTCCTACAATCCAGGCTTGACCTTCATCCATCTCATTAGATCTATGAGTAGCATTAGGACAATCAGGATCTATAGCAAGAATATGGATCTTAACTCCTTCTTGCAGAGCATTCTTTACGTCTTCAAGATACCCTTTACGAAGTGAGCAGTAGGTGTCATGCCAATACACCGTATCCCCATTCTTGGCAATGCGAAAAATGCTACCGAAATCCATCTGCTCATGTACCCTCCGAAAACCCTGTTCAGAGAAAGCCTTGATCTTGAACATATTCTCCAAGCGGTTAACCAGTGAATCTCGATCATAGATAACTGAAACCCAGCTTGCTAACAGTGCCGACCCAGTTGTTGATAGTAGCTGCGACCAGAAACCTAAACTATTTTGAGTAAACAAACCAACAGTTAAAAGTATTAAAGAAATAGTAAATACTACGGACGTTGGAGTGAAATAAGTCGCAAAGTTACTTAATGGATTTTCGGTTCTATGATTATTACTTTGAGGCATTAAGGTTCCGAAGCTAGAAGTCAAGATTCAAGATGACATGAAGATCAAATGAAAAACTCATCAATCAATAAAATCGAATTAGCTAGAACGGTTAGAGGAGGAATATGCTAGTGTAACTGAACTAAAACTTGCAGATGAGGTACTAGAAGAATGTGCAGGAATTTTAGAAAACGTTACATCATCTGACGGAAAAAGTTCTTGAAGAAGAGTTTGACTCAATTTAAATTTATTAAGATGCTCTTTTTCGTCCTGCTGCCCTTTCAGCCCAGAATAGGGATAATGATCTAAGAATCGACCGAACAAATATTGGCAATCATTCCGATATTTCTCAGTGTCAAGAATATGAACATGCCAAACATTATCAATTTCTATTGTAGGTACTAGTTCTTGCTCAGGATATAAAGCATTCAAAAAAAGAAATTTCTTGTATTGAGAAACTGCATATTCTGCTTTTTCTCGACTCCACTTATGAATATCTTTCGGATGAGTTAGCTTGACAATAATTGATTCCAAATCAAGATTCTCAAACTTAGGCAAGAGTGCGCGTTTAGATTCATTATTAACACTTATTCCAAACATCAAACATACCTCACAAATTTGGTGTATTAATTATACCTTGTGCAAGTAGAATGATTTTCTGCTGTCAACCACACTTTACGTTTCTTGCAAAAGCCTTAAAGACTGAAACAGGTTTTTTGTCATCTGTCCTCTAAGAATGAAAGCGATCGCCCCCACCCAACCAGAGCGATCGCCCTCATCCTCTAAGAATTTAGAGCAGCATCAATGGCATCACTAATTTCTTGATGCTCCAAATTTCTGGTATGCAGTGCCGCCGTTGCAGCAGCTTCCGCAATGATGGTGTACAGTACTGGTGAATCTGGGGTTGCTTTAGTCAAATACAGCAGAGCTTTGATTAGATGATCCTCTGGGTTTTCCTTCTCTAATTCCTTGAGCGCATCATAATTAGTTCTGGAAGCTAAAGCTAATTGGTGATAATCAGTTCTGGGTTTTAGAAATTTTAAAATATTTTCTATTGCATTCCCTACTGAGTCAACAGACTCAAAAGCAATGGTGTTACCACTGCTGATTTCATCTAAAGCTTTTACCTGTGCATAGTCAGCCACCGCATTAGCCGCCGCCGCCAAAATTTTGCGTAAGTTAGGATTTGTGCTGGTCGCACTCACCAAAAATCCCAGACATTTGCTGTAAAAATCTCTAAGATGACTGGCATAGATTTTTTTAACTGCCTTGGCATCACCTTTTTTATATTCTTCTAATGCCTGACGTTGCCATTCATTAGTCGGTTCGCCCAATTTTTCTAAAAACAGATCAATCACCGCTTCCAGTGTGATGTTTGTAGATACTGCTGCTTGCACCATTGTTATTTACTCCTGTTAAAACCAGACTTTAGTTTGATTGGCTTGCACTTGAGGTAAGTACAAAGTTTCCCAGTTACGCGCTAAATGTTCTTTAACAATGCGGCTGACATACCTAACTAGGCTGTCACCGTCATAAAGTACAGCTATTCGTAGCAGACATATATTCTGTTCAGCCAGAACAATATAGTTAAGTTGCCGCTTTACCATCTCCTCAACTGGTAGTAAAGCAACATCTCTGAGTGGATTACCTTCTACTCTGATGATGGGAGTTTTATAAGGTGGTAGTCCCTTAGTCCCCTCACTTAGCATAATGTCTACCCATTGTTCAGAGGTTAATTCTCTGGCTTGGGCATCCAACTTTGCCAGATTTAGGTAATAATCACGCTTTCGCCCAATCCAACCTCTGATGTATTGGGTAACAAGTGTGTTTAATGAATCTCCTGAAACTTCGCCGAACGTTGTCATTCTTTCGTCGTCTTCAGGACTGACATAGTAGTAGCCCAGTGCAAATTGTTGAGCCATTAATAGTTGTGTTTCACAAGGGGTTTTTATTTAATTTAGTATATAGTTTATTATTTTTAGTATTTTGGTACAGTAAAGTTAATAAACAAGCCCCGGCGCTGGCACGTCGGGGACTTATCGCCCACCGTAGGATTCGGCTACAGGAGCAAAACTATTATGAGTGCTGATGAACAAAAACGCGAGTATGTTCTGAATGCGATCGCATCTTATTCAACACAGCAAGAAGCAGCGATCGCATTAGGGACATCTCCTAGAGTGGTTTCCCAATGGAACACAAATAAAGCCAAACCCAGAGATTTAGCAGTTAGAGTTGTGCAGCTTTTGGGAGTTTTGAAGGACGCAGGGCTTGAAGTACCCCCACCGCTAGATTTTTGAGTGGAGAACCTATGGCAGATAAAATTACTAATCCCATTTCGATTAAGAGGATCGTAGACCGAGGCTTAACTGTTAGCCAAATTGAAGAAATGATTAATGCTGAGGGTGTTGAAAAGACTCAGGAATTTCTTTGGTAGGCTTGGAAGAATAAGGGGAAAAATGAGGAGAATCCTAAATAGTTAAGTCTTGAGATTTTGTGCGTTAATTGACTTTAATCATTGCCCCTCTAGCTGGAGGGGCTTTTAATTGAGTTAAATACAGGTTATGCAATTACCTTGCATTGCTAAAACCTATTGTTGATAAGCAGTGGAAAGCATTTTTACTTAGTTTTCTGCAATACAAAACTAACAATTATTGCATCTTCCACTACAACTATGCAGAGTGTGAAATACAAATAAGCAGTATTTGAAACGCGAGTACAGCTTACTTGAATTACACCCACTGCAATTATGCAAACTACACATTTTTCATACTGCAATGGAGCAAGCAAGAATCATCTATGAAACTTTGGTAGGCGATCGCGTCTGTGATGTTCACTGGTGGCGAGTCAAAAAAGCGATGACTGCCTGTGAATTGAATATGAATAAAGCTGGCTTTGAGTTATTCCTTGCCCTTAAAAATGTTTCACCTCGTTATTTCGCTCAATATCACAAAGTAAAGCGTCAGGTCACAAGCCTTGAGCCATCAGTAGGCGAGGGCGTGACTGGTGAGCAGTTTGTAAGTTTGCTTAAAAGATTAAACATTGAGCCTAATCAATCAACAATTAGCCGATGGTTTAAATCGTGTGGGGGCTTTAAAGCAAAAGCTTTCTACAACAAAACTGTACTAATTCCTATCATTGCGATCGCTCTGATTTATAAAGCAAAGAATCAAAATAATCAACTGGCAAAAGTATCATGAGCAAAAATACTATCCCTACTAGGATTCAATCTCGGCTGAACAGAAGAAATATTAAAGTTTCTCTTGGAGAAATCAAAGATGCTCTCATTAAGACTGCTGTTGATGCAGATAACCCTACTTTTGATGAAATTGATAGTATTACACAATATTTCATTGATCAGAATGCAAAACCGATTGTTTATGATATCGATGAAAATCAGACAATTGTACATGATTTAGATGCAGATAATGAAGCGATCGCACCTGTTCAAATAGATGAAGAATTGCCGATTGAGGATATTGAACAGCCTAAATCAGAAATAATTAGAAGTACGGCTCAAAGTCTTGGGATTACTTTAGATACTGCTCAGATTGCTGAAATTGCATCAAATTTAAATAGTTCATCAGATGAATTTCATGATTCATTAGATGAAATTAAATCAGCTATTGTTGCGTTTGTTAGATATAAAGCATCATTGAACAGTCAAAAAATTTCTGATGTAGTTGACTATGTGAATGAAGTTGTTAGTCAGGAGTTTGATGGTAACTCTCGTCAGCTAACCCAAGGATTGCAGTCTATTAATCAAAATATGCAACAGCAAAGTCTTGACTTTAAAAGAAATGTCAAGACAGCAATTGCAGCCTTTAAAGTGCCAGCAGCAGGATGATGTATTAAAAATTAAGGTTAATCCTATTGTCTTGCTATCAATAATTACTTTGCTATCTCTATTAACAATTATTGATAGCTGCAAAATGAGCAGAATA
>NZ_DF978457.1:0-12546 GCF_002897135.1 Nostoc cycadae WK-1
TATTGTTAGCTTTACTCCCGATGCAATTCACAGCGTGCAAGCAGTCGGTGATGAACCAACTGTGACTTTTAATATTTATGGGGAAACTGATCCAAAACAACGATTTGAGTTTGATTTAGTTACCCAGACTGCACGAAAGTTTTAAGAAGGCAGGAGGCAGGAGGCAGAAGGCAGGAGGGAAGAATTTACTTACTCAGCACTTTTAACTCAGCACTCAGCACTTTATAGAGGGGAATCTGCGTAAGTCCTAAACCATAAAGTGGATTAGGAGCAAGTACAATGGCAAGAGTAATTTTTTATGAAAAACCAGGCTGTAAAAATGGCACTCGGCAAAAAGTGTTGCTGACTGCGGCTGGTCATGAAGTAATTGCATATAACTTATTAACCGAACCTTGGACAATTCAGGGTTTACGGTCGTTTTTTGGCGATCGCCCTGTAGCTGAATGGTTTAATCGGGCTGCACCCAAGGTAAAATCTGGGGAAATCATACCCGAAAACATCGACGCAGAAACCGCCTTGGTGTTGATGTTGCGCGACCCGCTATTAATTCGCCGCCCTCTAATTCAAGTAGGCGATCGCCGCGAAGTCGGTTTTGAAGTCGAAAAGCTTGACGCTTGGATTGGCTTAAAACCTGTAGATGAATCCTTCCAAGCTATGAGTGAAGACCTGATGAGTAAGGATTTACAAGGTTGCGCCCACGGTGGTAATCATCATCATGAACATGGCCACGGTCATGGTAATTGCAAACATTAAATTAAGTAAAAAGTAAAAGGGTAAAAGGCAAAAGAGTTTATTTTCTATTTTGACTGTTTACTCTTCACTTTTTACTTTTTCCTTTTAACTTTTGACTTCTTAACTAATGCTCAAATCTTGAAACATTGCTGTGCTGAGGTAACGTTCACCGAACGAAGGCTGAATCATCACAATCAAACGACCAGCGTTTTCTGGTCGTTTTGCTACTTGCAATGCAGCACACAAAGCCGCACCAGAAGAAATCCCCGATAGTAAACCTTCTTCTTTGGCTAAACGCCGTCCATAAATCATTGCTTGGTCATCACTAACTCTGATGACTTCATCAACCAGTTCCAATCGCAACACATCGGGAACAAATCCTGCACCGATACCTTGAATTTTATGTGCGCCAGCTTCGCCACCAGAAAGGACAGGGCTATTGCTGGGTTCAACTGCGATCGCCTGTAAACTAGGCTTACGTTGTTTCAATACTTCGGCAATTCCGGTAATCGTCCCGCCAGTACCAACCCCAGCAATCACAATATCTACTTCCCCATCTGTATCTGACCAAATTTCTTCGGCGGTGGTTTCGCGGTGAATTTTGGGATTAGCTGGGTTGCGGAATTGTTGCAGCATATATGCGTCGGGTGTATTCGCCACAATTTCTTCAGCTTTGCGAATTGCACCTCGCATTCCTTCTGGGCCTGGTGTCAACTCTAATTTTGCACCATAGGCACGCAGCATTGAGCGACGTTCTTGGCTCATGGTTTCTGGCATAGTCAAAATTAGGCTATAACCACGGGCGGCTGCTACCATTGCCAAAGCGATTCCGGTATTTCCAGAAGTTGGCTCAACTAAAATTGTTTTACCCGGTGTGATGAAACCCTCCGCTTCCGCTGAGAGTACCATACTCAAGCCAATACGGTCTTTCACCGAAGCTGCTGGATTCATACCTTCGAGTTTGGCAACTATTCGCGCCACTGCACCTTCAGCTTGAGGAATTTTATTTAGTTGAACTAAGGGAGTTGTGCCGATAAGTTCTGTGACATCTTTAGCAATTCGCATAAATTAACTCCTAAAACATTTAATTTTAAAGCAGCATATTTACTTATAACAATCATTTTTGGCTAACTGCTGAGGTTAGCGATCGCTAAACCTATTTACTTTCACTAAAGCATAAATATGTAACACCAAGAAATAATTTTGGTTAATTTACACTTAAATTCGCATTTTCTATTACCATTAACTTAACATTCTGCTATTTAAGTATTGCCAAATACTAAATATCAGTTTATCTAGGGAACTTTATTAGCCGATATTTGTCTAAAAACATATACAAACTCATTTCATATTCTTTAACAAAATCATCCTGAAATCAACAGTCTATTTAACAGTTTTGCTAAATATCTAAATTTCTCCATATAAAGCTCTAAAATGTAAATTAAATACAGTAATTTTATTCATCAATAAAACTTGATTATTTTGGGTTTATTTAATTGACTTTCTGAAAAAATTTAGTTATTTAAAATATGAAGTTTTTATCCTGAGTACAAAATTTATTCATCAAAATTTATTAAAAAAAATCGTTTTTAACGATAGCCTGTCTAGCTTTAAGTCTGAGTACAAAAGTTCCAGAACCCCACCTCAGTAATACTAGTCCCTTTACTCAAAAATGCTAGTCCATTTACCCCAAGCAATTTTTTAAAAGCTTGTGCATTAATGGTTTGAGGTTTTGAGTACAACCTTAATCTATTTAATAAACTTAATCCACACCTATTAAACAGCCATAGAGAAAGCCAACTGATATAAAACATATAGGATTTACGCAGAGATTCCCCTCTACCCCCCGAAATTCTCTAGCTTGCTAGTGAACTAGGGGGGACTTCTTAACCCCACATTTTCAAGTAAGAGTGCGTTAATTCGACAAGTATAAAAATATAATTTTTAGCAAAATAGGTAATTATCTACTAGTTACTTACTGGTTTAATTTAATAAACATGAAACTATATACCTAATTTATTTATGAATCAATAAAAACCATAGTCTTCAAGCTGTTTGGGATATAAACCATAACTAAATTTTGTAATTTACTATGTAAAACTCTCTAATCTAGACCCTAAACTCTAGCCTAAACACCTAGCTTCTACCTAGCCAAGGAGAGCAAAAATGAAAGTCAAACTTCTAAATGTTCTCACAGTTTGCCTTGTAACATTAATCGTAATTTCTCCAGCAATGGTAGCCCTAAAAGTAGTTTGGGAAAAACATGGAGAGTTAGTTAAGGCACAGAATTTAACTTGTGAAGTTAATAATATTAACAAAGTAAATCAAGCCTTAGAACCTGTGGTGACGGCTGGTGTTAATAATTGCGATCGCCAAATCGTAAACCAACCGCCAACTACTGATTTTGTATATAAACTTGCCATTATTCTGCAATGGTTTATCTTGCTAACCCCTGTGTGTATTGGGTTAGGAATTCTTGTATACGATAGGTATTTAGTACATCGTGCCGCCGTATTCCAAGAACAAGTAGAAATGTTAGAAAGACTTTGGCAACAAAGTATTGAACAATAATCAATCCATACTCCAAAATTAGCAAATATTATGACAGAAGAACGGCAAGCTCAATATTTTGATTTAATCGATAAATTATTGCAATGTCCTAATGGTCAAGAACCAGAAATTTTAGAAGCACATTCAGAATTAATTGATGCTAATTTCGTAGAAGCAATGGCTAGAGTTGCTACAATGTTTGCTCACGAAGGCAACCAAGATGGCGCTCAATTTTTGTTTTTTTTAGCTCGTGAGCTTGCTAAACAATTAGGTTTATATCCAGACTTTAAAAATTCCGAAGCTGCAAAATCTGAAGTGCCAAATAAGGAGTAATCATGCTACTGACGGCTACTGATGCTGGACATATAGCGTTAGAGTTTCTCTTAGCAGACTGGAATATTCGTGACGAATATAGAGAGTGGTTTACTATTATAAAATCTCGTTTAACTGGCGAGAGTTGGTACATTGTAGAGTTGGGTGTAGAAGGCTTCCCTGATAGATGGTTTATTCAAGTTTACGATACAGGAGAATGTGATCCAAGTTATACTTTTCTTTCCCCTATCAGTGGTAAAGAAGGATTTTCTGACTTTGGTGATTTACCAGAAATGGTTGCTGAAGTATTAGTCGCCGAACGCAAATCTCGATAATACATCTGATTATTTATAAAATATCGAGAAAGTTCAGATCCCCGTCTTCTTCAAGGAGCCGGGGATTTTGGTCTCTATTAACGTCTGACAAATCATTTTTTATATATTTTTTAACACTAAAAAGCAACATATAACACACTCTATGTCATGCTTGGTTGACAAATATATGTTATATTAAATAGCGTGATGAACGCTACAGAAACATCAGTTAAAATGATTACTGAAGATATCATCGCTAAAGAATTCAAAAGAATCATCAGCGAGTATTATCCAAAGGTTGGGGAACTATTAGACGGGTGCCATGTGAAAGTCATCACCTGTTTTTGGGGAAGACCGCCTAGACGTTTGCAATACATAGGTATTTACTGCTCTGAGGAAATGCTGCCCCATATTAGAGAACAACAAAAAATCCTCAGAGACATAGCAGACAATATGGGATTAGTCCAAGTAGTTTGTATGAATGCTAAACGCTTAATTCGTGATCCCAAATCGACGCTGAAAGATACCGATCCGCGCTTGTGGTTGGAGTTGCAAATGGTAGCAACCTAAGAATAGTAAACAATGAAAATTGGACTTTTCTGCAATTACGAAAATCATCATCAAAATGCCCGCCGGGCTATTTTTGAGCAAGTCGCTTTAGTTAGACAAGCCGAAAGCTTAAATTTTGCCGAAGCTTGGGTAAGTGAACATCATTTTAGTGAAATTAATATCAGTTCTTCTATGCTGCTATTAATGGCACATTTAGCGGGTGTCACCTCAACAATTCGCTTAGGCACAGCGGCGGTTTTACTACCATTTCACAACCCGATTCGGGTAGCAGAAGATATTGCTACCTTGGATAATTTGTGTAATGGCAGATTATTATTTGGAGTTGCTAAAGGTGGGCCTTTTCCTCAGCAAAATAAACATTTTGCGATTTCAATGGGAGAATCTCGCGCCAGAATGTTAGAGGCGATCGCATTAATTCATAAGCTGTTATATGAAAATGAAGTTTCATTTCACGGACAACATTATCAATGCGATCGCCTCACAGTTTACCCTAAACCGCTGCAACAACAAATCCCTGTATATATAGCCAGTGGTGATGAGACAAGCATAGAATTTGCCGCTAAAAATTCCTTTAGCTTAATGGGAGGGCCACCCTTTGCGCTAGAGAGATTGAAAAAGACAGTGAGCCAATATCGAGAGATTAATCCCAGTGGTGCAGACAATTTTGTCTTAGCGAGGTTCTTTTTTGTTGGACAAACCAACGCAGATGCTATCACCGAAGCGATGCCTTTTATCCGCCAATTTAGCCAAAAAATGAAAGCTAATTCGGCAGTAGTAATGCAGAATAGTTCCAATGGTCATAAGGCATTTGACCGTAGCAACATTTGTTTTGACGAAGACTATTTGATTGAAAATTCAATCATTGGTGATCCTATCACTTGTCGAGACAAAATCAAAAAATTTCATGACGAATTGAATCTAGGTACATTAGCGCTCAAACCGACATCGTTTGATATGCAAAAAAACATCGAAAGTTTGCAGCGCTACAACCAAGAGGTACGCAATTATGTCTAAATTAAACCTGCTTCCACCCGATGATTTACCTCCAACAAAGGTAACAAAAGAGGATGGAATGCTGCACCTAGAGCTAGAGCAATCGATTGGTAGATGTTTTTATTACAGTTGCGATCGCATTACTCAAGCTCTACTTAATAATTGTCAGTGGTATCTTACTGATAAAAACACCAAAGTGATGTTAGTAATTGATTGCCCTGACATCGTATCTTACTGGCATATAGTCAGCAATATTCCCCAATTAGGTAATAGATTAGAGAGATTTACAACTAATGCCAAAATCAAAGTTTATCCACCTTTTGGTAAAGGTGAGCCATTAGAAATTAGTGTAAATGAAATCTCTGCTTATCGAGATTGGCTGTAAATCATATTTACTAAATTCAGAAACCCAGTTTTTTCACGAAAGCTGGGTTTTTCTTGATAGATAACTTACCTAGTGAGTAAAAGAGCGATCGCATTGAATTTCAAAACATAACATCTAGCTACAGCCTTTGTAAAGGTATCATAATCATAAATTCCGTACCTACGCCAGGAATAGATTGACATTCTAGCTGCCCTTGATGAGTTTCCACAATTATTTGATAACTAATAGAAAGCCCTAAACCTGTACCTTTACCAACTGGTTTAGTAGTGAAGAAAGGATTAAATATTTGTTGCGTTGTTTTTTCATCAATTCCAATCCCATTATCACTTATGCGAATAGAAACCCAGTTATTGATTAATTCTGTAGTAATCTTGATAGTGGGGGTAAAAGTTGCAGTTTGCAGTGTAGCTAAACCATTTGTTTTAGAATAAGTATGCTGACTATAATTTAATTTCTGCTCTAAAGCATCAATAGCGTTACTAATAATATTTATTAATACTTGATTCAGCTTACCTGCATAACACTCTACCCTGGGTAGATTGCCGTATTCTTTAATAATTATAACTTCTAAGCAACCGAGTTGAGAATTTAAGCGATTTTGCAGAATCATCAATGTGCTATCAATACCTTCATGAATATTGACTTTTTTGAGTTCAGCTTCATCTAATCTGGAAAAAGTACGTAAAGAGCGAACAATTTCACTAATCCGCTGACTCCCTATTTCCATAGACTGTAAAACTTGTACAAAATCTTTTTTGATGAACTCCAAATCAATTTTTTTGATTTTATCAGCTATAGTTATAACAGGATTTGGATAATATTCTTGATAGCATTTTAGTAGTTCTAAAATTTCTTCGGCATATTGAGTAACATAATTAATATTGCCATAAATAAAGTTTACTGGATTATTAATTTCATGGGCAATACCAGCTACTAAAACTCCTAAAGCAGACATCTTTTCAGACTCTACTAATTTGCTTTGCATAGCGCGTAGCTTTTTTAAAGTTTCTTCTAAGTCGCGACTTTGTTCTTCTAAAGTTTTTTGTGAATCACGTAATTCGTCAATTACCTTGAGAAACAAAGCCTCTTTTTTCTCATTGGTTTCCTCTAATGCAATTCTTAAAGATTCAGAGCGCTCTAGTTTTTTTTGGAGAATGCGATTGGCTTTTTCCAATTGTTTAATTTTCTGCTCATAATCTAATTGCATGATTTTTTAATATATTCCTATCAAAAGGGTAACAAAAGTCTCATGATGCAATCTAGTTTCACCGCCACTGTTTAACGGAGAAATTTCACCATGAGTATAAAAACCACAACCTGGGATTTCTGCTGTCAAAAATTCCTGAGCCAGTTGATATTCTTCAATTGTGCGTGTACCTAGTAATAGCCGACGAGCCGCACAAGAAAAAAATAAAGCTGCATCAGGCTGTTTCCCAGGATAATTATTTAAGGCATTTATAATTGATGTTTTCGCAGCACCTAAAATCTCATCTCGACTTGCTTGTGCTATTTGAACACAAGCATCTGCTGGTACTTCTCCTAAAAAAGTAATGCTACCATTTTCAGGATTATAAATGCTAGGCGCACGCATATAAAATTCTTCAGTTTCTGATTCAAACACCGCTAAAGGATATTCACCAGAAGGAGGAAGACCACCTAAATAATGATGATAAAAATCTAATGCTGGTTTGCCATCAATTTCATAGAGAATATTTTGCTCAACATTGGTAACTTTGCCTTTTCTTCCTAGAGGATGCCAACCACTAGCGACTCCTTGAGAAAATAAGAAATTACCAGAAAATATCAATACAGGAACAGAATCACTGAGAATTTCTGTTTGAAAAAATTGATATGTCTTTGCAAATTTCCATTGATCGGCGGTTAATCCACCAAAAATAGGAATATCTTTCCCCAAAGCGACTTTCAAGCCTTCAACAATCACCACCCCATCAACTGTTAAACTTTCGGGAAAAGTCAAACATAATTGAGAGAGAGATTGATGTTTAATTTTTGCTTTTGCTTGTTCTACAGCTTGTTTCGTAGCTAACATTGGGTCTTGGGATAGATTTCTACCCAACCCTGCATAAATTTCAATTTCATCAGCACAAAATAGCATTAAAGCTAGTGAATCTTGCTGAAACTTTAATAATGAAGAAATTTCGGCATCGCTAGTACCACCAATTAACTCAATTCCAGGAAAAGCCAGCACAATTTCTTGCAAGATAAGTGCATAATCAAAATCTATTGCCGCAAATAAAATACCAGCTTGAGGACGTTTTTCACCTAAATTATCTTGACATTGCTCGATAACTTCAGTAATCGCCGCTAAAGAATCAGGGTCATTACTATGGCCAACTACTACATTCAACATATATATATCTGGTCTGGAAGTTTTCTACCGTGAATTTATTATTCCCAAACCAGATTGCTTTTATAATGCCGACTATAAATTTATTGGTGATAAGATAAGCATTCTTTCGCTATCTTATCTATAAATAACTTCGCCTACTCTTTGCCCTACAATTTCTGGGTGAGCAACTGTTAATGTCATCTGTTCAAAACGCCCAGTTAAAAAAGCCTGACCTAAACCTAGACTCGCAAAAGGACTGTCTGTAGGAACTTCTAATTGGGAACTAATCAAACCCAACCGCGCTTCACATTCAGCCGAAAATTTGAGTAACTCCACACCCTTAACACTGAAGGTGGAACCAGTCAGCCTTTGTCGCCAAGCTAAACTTTGCTGAGTATAATTCAGAGTACACAAATTGCGATCGCCCTGACTCACCCTCACCCGCTGATCATTTTCCCACGTAAAATCGGCCAATTCTTTCGGCAATCCCCAAATTTCTCGCCCACCAGCCACAGAATCAACGTTATCTACATAAATGTGCGAAATCCAAGCACCAATTTTATTTTGATAACTCACCACAGCCGGAGCAACAATTAACTCACTGTACTCCAACACAGAGCCTTCCCCGTAATTGGATAAATACACGCAGCCGAGAGTTTTACCCGGCCAGACAGAAAAAATTTGCAATTCCGACGGAATCAGGGAGCGTACTTGGTTAATATTTACCAGATGTAAAGAGGCGATCGCTTTGCCTCGAAGTGTCCAAGGCGTTGCAGGATATGACATATTAACCTATCACCTGTAACCTGTAACCTATATACCAAATCCCCGCATAAAAAAAATCCCCACCCAGGTGAATACCTAGATGGGAAATATTGAGTAGGGAATTTCTCACCTTCCCTACAACATTGGAGGAATTACTTGCTTTCAGTGAAATCTGCGTCAATTACATCATCACCGCTACCAGAGGAAGTAGAAGAACCGCCACCACCATCTTGAGGTTCAGCGCCAGGTGCAGCACCGCCAGCTTGTTGATAGATATTGCTACCAACCGCGAATAGTGCTTGTTGCAATTCTGGCATCAGCTTGGCGATTTGCTCATCATCCTCTTTAGCAACAGCTTCCCGCAGATCTTTTATCAAACCTTCTACTTTGGTTTTGTCAGCCGCAGGTACTTTATCGCCTAATTCTTGCAGCTGCTTTTCAGCTTGGTACGCCAAGGAATCAGCTTGGTTCTTACGTTCAATTTTCTCACGGCGCTCTTTGTCAGAGGAAGCATTTTGTTCTGCTTCGCGTACCATCCGGTCAACATCATTTTTATCTAAGGTAGAAGCACCAGTAATGCTGATGGATTGTTCCTTACCAGTACCTTTGTCCTTAGCCGTAACGTTGAGGATACCGTTAGCATCAATGTCGAATACCACTTCGATTTGAGGTACGCCACGGGGCGCAGGAGGAATACCATCAAGACGGAAGGTTCCCAAACTCTTGTTATCGTTAGCAAATTCCCGTTCACCTTGGAGGACGTGAATTTCTACGTTGGTTTGACCATCAACAGCAGTAGAGAATACTTCGGATTTTTTGGTAGGAATTGTTGTGTTGCGAGGAATAATCTTAGTCATTACACCACCCAAGGTTTCTACACCCAAGGACAATGGTGTTACGTCTAACAATAGAATACCTGTAACATCACCAGCCAACACACCTGCTTGAATTGCCGCACCAACGGCTACTACTTCATCAGGGTTAACAGTTTGGTTAGGCTCTCTACCCAAAATCCGCTTCACCAACTCTTGGACGGCAGGAATACGGGTGGAACCACCAACCAGTACTACTTCATCGATATCATTTTTGCTTAACTTGGCATCACGCAGCGCATTCTCTACTGGAATCCGAGAACGGTCAATCAAGTCAGAGCAAAGTTCTTCAAACTTAGCGCGAGTCAGCGTCATATCCAGGTGCTTAGGCCCGTCCTGGGTAGCGGTGATGAACGGTAAGTTAATTTCTGCTTGGGTAACGCTAGAAAGCTCAATTTTGGCTTTTTCTGCCGCTTCTGTTAAACGTTGCAGTGCTTGTCTGTCTTTACGGAGATCAATACCTTCGTCTTTGCGGAACTGTTCAGCTAAGAAATCAACGATTTTTTTATCAAAGTCGTCACCACCGAGGTGGGTATCACCAGAAGTTGCTAATACTTCAAATACGCCGTCGCCAACTTCCAATACAGATACGTCAAATGTACCACCACCTAAGTCAAATACCAAGATGGTTTCGTTGCTCTTTTTATCAAAGCCGTAAGCCAGAGAAGCAGCTGTCGGTTCGTTGATAATCCGCAGAACTTCAATCCCGGCGATTTTACCAGCGTCCTTTGTAGCTTGGCGTTGGGAGTCGTTGAAGTATGCAGGGACGGTAATTACTGCTTGAGTGACAGTTTCACCTAAATATTTGCTTGCGTCTTCCACTAATTTGCGGAGAACTTTTGCCGAAATTTCTTCTGGAGCAAACTGCTTGCCAGCACCAGGAGAATCTAGCTTGACGTTACCACTGCTGCTGAGGACTTTATAAGAAACTTCGGTTGCTTCATTAGTCACTTCGTCATAGCGACGACCGATAAAGCGCTTCACCGAGTAGAAGGTATTTTCAGGGTTCATCACCGCTTGGCGCTTGGCAATTTGCCCTACCAAGGTGTCGCCATTTTTGGCAAATGCTACTACTGATGGTGTTGTCCGAAAACCTTCTGCATTAGCAATAACCGTGGGTTTACCACCTTCCATCACTGCGACGCAGGAGTTAGTTGTACCTAAGTCAATTCCAACTACTTTTGCCATTTTATGTGCTGGCTCCGTATAACTACAAATGAATGAATGGGAATATAAGGACTAAATCTTGAACCAACTGGTTTATGAAAGCAGTTACTTCAGCATCAATGACCTTTAGCTCGGTGTTGTTGGGGTTATAGCCCCAAGTTCTGCTGATATATATACTGAGCTTGTATAGCCAGTCCATGAAGGGTGGTTTCCCGAACCTTATCTGGGACGGTTAATTTTAAAGTTTTGTTTAGTTGGTTCATGGATTAATTTGCTTTCACTTCGTCTAATTTATGAGAATTAATACATTGAGTAATTAGGGTGAACCGTAATCACCATGTGGTGTTTGCCGTCTTTAAACAACATTAACTCCAGAGATATAGAGAATAAATTAGCTATAAAAGGAGTCTGTGCTTGATAAATTCAGTTAAAACGCGGATACTTACACTTACTCAAGGGTAGATTTTGTAGCGTTTGTGTATTAAAAATGTAATTAAAAAACTATTTATGCGTCGTGCCTCTGGATGTTTATTTGGGTTAGCCTTTGGTGATGCCTTGGGCGCTGCTACAGAATTTTTAAATGTGAAAGAAATTTGTCGTCGCTTTCCGCCAAATGGGCCGCAAGAAATTGTTGGTAATCCTGCACGCGTTACAGATGACACACAAATGACATTAGCAGTAGGGCAAGCCCTGATTGAGGTTGGTGTCGCAAACTTGAGTTTGCCTAATTTAGAACCTATTCTCAGACGTACTTTTGTTGAGTGGTTACACAGTCCAGACAATAATCGCGCTCCTGGGATGACTTGCTTACAGGCTTGTGAATATTTGGAATCAGGTCTGCCTTGGCAACAAGCAACTAGACCCAACTCCAAAGGCTGTGGTGCAAATATGCGTGTTGTGCCTGTAGGTTTGTTGCCCACAGATGATAAAATGCGTGCGGCAGTTGCTCAATTTCAAGCAGCATTAACTCATGGTCATCCTACTGCCCTCGCTGCTTCCGATTTAACCGCAGCAGCAATTACTTATCTTGTCAAGGGTGGCGAACCACAAAAATTGCCGACTCAATTACGCAACTATGCTCTAACTCAGCGATCGGTTTATCATGCTGATTGGCTGGATTATTTATGGCAACGTCCAGGCATTCAGACACCAGAAGAATTTATTAGTCGTGGTTGGGATGAGTGTTTAGCAGTACTCGACCGTCTTGATGCAGCATTAGTCAACCCCAACCGCGACATTGACCCCTGTTTAGCCATAGGTGAAGGTTGGGTGGCAGAAGAAGCCTTAGCTACAGGTCTATTATGCTTTTTGTTATTTCCAGAGGCACCTTTAGCGGCTTTGCGACGTGCTGCACTCACATCTGGTGATTCTGATTCCATTGCTTGTTTAGCAGGTGCTTTTGCTGGAGCATATTTAGGAATGGCAGTATGGCCAGAAGATTGGGTAGTTCGGATTGAATACCGCGACCAATTGGCGGCCTTGTGCAAAGTTTGGGATTAACAGTTATGGCAGGAGGCAGAAGGAAAAGTCTTACTA
>NZ_DF978458.1:0-8252 GCF_002897135.1 Nostoc cycadae WK-1
GTGCTGTGAGTAATCTAGATATATCCCCCGGCCATAACTGGCCGATTTGGGATGAAAGTTATCAGGGGGCATCCCACAATTACTTGTTCTACTTCCTCAGCGCATTTCCCGGAAAAAGTTGTATCTCTACTCTTTCTTCTACCAAAAAAAATCCCCCAGCCAGTATTAGCCAGCTAGTGAATAAAATTATCCGGCTGCCTCCGCCAACTACTTGTTTTCCCACCACAGCGCATCTCCCGGCACAATCAGCACCGACACGCATTCATTTACCAAAAAAAATCCCCCAGCCAGTGTTAGCCAGCTAGGGAAGAAAGTTATCAGGGTGCATCTACCAATTAATTGTTCTGCGACTACAGCGCATCTCCCGGAAAAATTTGCATCGATAAGCTTTCATCTACCAAAAAAATCCCCCAGCTAGGGAAGAAAGTTATCTGTTAAGTTAAATATACTCAAAGCTAAAGGCGCAAGGCTTTGCGCCTTTATTTATTTACTACACTTTATCTATCGGTAACTGTTATATTTTTTTGGGTAAATTACATCTTACGCCACGCCACCTGCTTGATAGGGATTAAAGTCAGGTGAGCAATACTGCAAGGTATCGGGTAAGCAAGATTGCTTACCCTCTAGGAAAAATACAATAGAAATAAATACTCTAAAATGAACCAGGTAGACTATCTCCGCATTAGTTTAATCGATCGCTGTAATTTTCGCTGTCAATACTGTATGCCGGAGGGTGCAGAACTAGAATATGCCCTCAAACAACAGCTTCTCACTGACGCAGAACTACTGACTCTGATTCAAGAGGTGTTTATCCCTGTTGGTTTTACGCAGTTTCGCTTAACTGGGGGAGAGCCTCTACTGCGTCCTGGGGTAGTAAATTTAGTAAAAGCGATCGCATCATTACCCGAAACCAAAGACTTGTCGATGACAACCAACGGTTTTTTACTTGCACCCATCGCCAAAAATCTTTACGATGTCGGTTTACGCCGAATTAATATCAGCCTAGATTCCCTTGATCCCGATATCTTCGATCAAATTATCGGCAATCACGGACGTTCTCGCTGGGAACAGGTTTGGAACGGGATTCAAGCAGCCTACAAGGTAGGATTTGACCCTTTGAAGCTCAATGTAGTTGTGATCCCAGGTGTTAACGACCACGAAGTTCTGGACTTAGCCGCCCTCACAATTGACAAACAGTGGCACGTCCGATTTATTGAATTTATGCCTATCGGCAATTGGCAATTATTTGGCGATCGCGGTTGGGTATCTTCTGCTGATTTACGCCAACGTATCCGCCAGCAATGGGGATTGGCAGAATCACAAATACGTGGTAGTGGGCCTGCTGATGTTTTTCAAATTCCGGGAGCAAAGGGGACACTGGGATTTATTAGCCAGATGTCAGAATGTTTTTGCGATCGTTGTAACCGAATGCGTCTGAGCGCTGATGGCTGGTTACGTCCTTGTTTATTAAATGAAACTGGTCAATTAGACTTAAAAACTGCTCTACGCTCTGGTGTGAGCATCCATTACTTACGAGAGCAAGTCAGAGACTTATTAGCTATTAAGCCAGAAATTAACTTTAAAGGCCGCGACTCTGGTACAAGCGGCACATACAGCCGCACGATGTCGCAAATTGGTGGTTAGTCAATAGTCCAAAGTCAATAGTCTAAAGTCTTTTGACTCTTGACTGTTGACTTTTGACTCTTGACTACGCTTGGCGTGAATAGTATTCCACAACCAGCAGTTCGTTAACTTGTAGAGCCACCCACTCGCGCTCAATAACACTGTTAACTTTACCAACCAGCTTATTTTTGTCAAATTCCAAATGGCTGGGAAGGTTAGCTAAACCAGGATATTGCAAGTTAGTTTCGACCAACTTCCGTGATTGTTCTTTATCTCTAACAGCAATTACCTCACCAGGACGGCACTGGTAACTGGCAATATTTACTACACGACCGTTGACTGTGACATGGCCGTGATTTACCAGCTGACGCGCTGCTGGAATTGTAGGAGCCATCCCCAAGCGGAAAACGGTATTATCTAAGCGCATTTCTAGCAATTGCAACAGTACTTGTCCTGTAGAACCAGTAACGCGTCTAGCTTTACGGACATAGCGTAGCAGTTGCTTTTCTGTGAGACCGTAGTTCATACGGAGCTTTTGCTTTTCTTCTAGACGGATAGCATACTCAGAGCGCTTTTTGCGGTTCTGACCATGCTGACCCGGTGGATAGGCGCGTCTTGCGCTTTTACGAGTTAAACCTGGTAATTCGCCTAAGCGACGTACAATTCTGAGGCGTGGCCCTCTGTATCGGGACATGAGTTTCCTTAATCTAATCCTGTTTAAATTTTACCCAGACATACTATTATAAATATCTGTAAATGAAAAATGCCAAAAATCCAAAATTTAATCATCAAAAATTCATAAATAGAAGAATTCAACAGCCAAGTGTCAGAATCCTGAAGATCAATCAGAGTTATCGTACATTTGAGTTAGCAGAACTGATGGGTTTTTGGAAAATGGCAATGGAAACACAAAAGGTTAGTAAAGCTAGAAAACCTCAAAGCAAGTATATTTCTGGGATACTCAAGACTCAGACCATTCGTTGGGCTACACCAGTTTTGGCTATAGCCGGACTATGGACATCTAGCCTTCCCAGTACGGCTTTGACATTATTTTCTGATGACCACGATAGTTACCGTGTTTGTGCGGCGCAACTTTTAAAAGCCGGTGTAGCACAACCAGCAGCAGCCCAAGGTTGTGCTACAGCAATACGTCCCAGAGATTTATCTGCTTGTGTGGCGACAATTAAACAGAGAACAAAAATTGACCCAACAGATGCGCTGGCTTACTGTACAAGGGCGCGTCGTCCAAAGGAATTAGCTAGTTGTGTTGTAGATGTTAGCCTCAATACCAAAGAAGAAATTAACCCAGCCGTTTTAAATTACTGTGGTCGCAGTTTACAGCCTGTCACTTTTGCTGATTGTGTTGTTGGCTTGCGTAAAGAAATTTCTTTAACACCAGTACAAGCGTTAGATACTTGTATTGATGCTAGTGAAACAGCGAATGGACTCACGGTTTCACCGACATTGCCATAAATTTAAGATTACAGAACTTAGGCACAAAGCTTAGTTGTTGAAATTGGGTATAAGAATTTAGGGTGTAAGGGTTTTGCTCATTTACATCCTAAATTCCTATACCTATTGATTGTTGCGTTTGACTGCCTAAGTTTTAATATGACTATAGTGACTTATTTTTTAATGACAGATGGTTGACTAAAAATAACCCTGTTTATTTATATAAAGCTCAAAAATACTAATCATCCAACTTTTAAAAGTGGATGGCAACGGAAGCATCCTGCTATAAGAGACAAAAAATTCACAATGTCTCTGGTTTTGCAGCAGGAGCCTAACCGTCGTGATGATGATACATTTGATCTCAAATTGTCGGTTGCTGAGTTTGAGGATGCTTATTTGATTAGCCGGAAGTTTTCAGAGAAACTTTGTTAGTCTTCTTTTCTACCAAAAACCATCTGTAAAATCATAGGAATACCACCACTTTGGTGATATTTATCTGCCCAAGCGCGGATAACTTCATCAAGTTCCTCCATTGCTTGATCCCACTTTTCTGGGGGAATATCCAGTTCTTCTAAAGCACGCATGGAGTTTGGTCGTTTCTCTGCCCAGTTTCTCATCATCCGAAAATACCGCGCCGTATCTTCTAGCATGATATAAGTACGTTCTTGATCGTCGGCTGGTGCATAGAAAGGACGAGTCAGTGCATAGAAGGGCATTCCCCAAGGCGAATCAATTCTAGTTACTGTACCTGAGTAAAGCAGCCGACGCTTGATGTGTTCTGCCAAGGCTTCACTCAAGGGCATTTGATGCTCTGGTGGGAGAACTTCTTGCGATCGCTTGTGCAGAAATTCAATCAGTTCCAGAAACTCAAAAGAGCTAACTAATTGCGCGTCTGGCAAATTTCCAGGTAGCTTCTGCTCAATTTGTCTTTTTTCCTCACTGGTCAAACTAGTCCCAGGAACACGGGAACGCCCTGGTTGCCAAGGAAATTTTTCCATCCAAACGTAAGGCAGTTGAATTAAATAGCGTGGTTCTTGAGAACCCAGCATTTTCAGCAGTTTGCCTTCTGTCAGTGCTTGCCGAACTTCTTCAACAATAATCTTGACTCGCTTGGGTTCCAGGTGGTGCAAATGACCCGTCATTCTCAGGTTTTGTCCCTGTTCGAGATAGGTCATATAAATTGCACACTTAGCTGCCGTGGCTGCTGCATCTAAGAATGCTCCATGCCTGTGTCCACTCGTACGCATGGCACTAAAAGCCAGATAAAGCATGATCTGATCCATCGCACTAGGGCCAAGACGTTTGATCAGATCTATGTCGTTACTCATATTACAGACAGTTAAATAGCACGTTTACAGATTTATAGTCAGAGGAAAGTAAGTAGTATACACCCAACTTGAGGCGATGTCGTTACTTTAGACTTTTTAGGATGCTGTGACTCTTATGTTACTAGTAGTCGAAACTGCCAATGGCTCCGAATTATATAGCAAATGACTATTAAAAAGAAGCTGCTTTATTTGGCTATTGTTATCTTTTCCTGACAGACTCTGAAAATAACCGTTTATTTTCTCTACTTGTCATCCCCATTACAAAAGCATCTATTTTCCCGGTTTAATCTATAAAGATTGTCTTCAGGTTCAAGACTTTTGCATCCTTTACTAGTGACAACAGGAAATTCTTCCTAATTGTGGTAACAAACCTTATTGCTGAAATAGCAGTAACTAGCTGATGGATTTTATGGTAAGCACCTTTCCCAAGAATGACTAATTTCTTTGGGTTTGTAGAGAACTTCAGTTACCCGGTGATTTCCTGTTGAGGAGTAATCTCAGAGTCAATCGCCTACTGAACTTGCAACAAATTTCAGGTTGAGTAGATAACTAGTAGACTACCATAGATACTCACATCTTTTGACAATTTGTTGGCATCTTTCGGTGGTTAATACATAGGAAAATTAAATTCCTCAAAGCAGGTAGATAATTCCTAGTCCTAAATACCTTTTATTGCCTTCAATTATGATATTCTATTCTGTCAGATTTTTTATCAAGTTTGTGTAAATTAACCCAATCTTAATATTAAATAGATGTTCAATCTGTCCTAGCTTAGATACTAGTAATTATTAAGGATTCCTGATATTTCAATGAATACGAAAAAGAGATTTTTAATCATTTATGATTTAACAAGTTAATTGATACTTTAGCTACAAAAATGATGGTTTAAGAGTGTATCAAAAATAGATATTGTCTAAATATTCACAGCAGTTTGATGGCAATTTACTGATAAGAATCGAACTTTTAGTAATTGTTTTATCCTAAATACTTGGGTGTTAAACTCTTGTGAAGTCAGTGAAAGTAATTTTATATTTTATTATTTATGAAATATACAATTATCTGGTGTCGAAATGCAATTACCAGATTCAAGACTATATATTTCCTGAAATTGTTGTTATATTGCTAAGGCAATTGTGCTATTAGGGAAGGCTTATACAAAATTATTAAAACAAAATAAAGAATTGAAAAGTTAAAAATCAAAGTTGAGATAATGTCTAGTCCATTTAACATTAGATTTTTAACTTTCCTGGCTGTCAGATGCCTGCTTTTCGACATTTAAGTTTCAGCACTAGAAGATTTAACTTGATGACGCATTTTCTCGAAACTGAAAGCAGCAGCACCAAAAGTGACAAATAAAACGCCTAAAATCTGAATAATTTCTAAATTTTCCTGAATTAACAAACCTGCAAAAACTACGGTTAAGATAGGTACACCTGCGCCAATAATGCCCGATCGCAATGCTCCTAATTGGCGAATACCAACATTGTTGAGAACGTAGCTCAAAAGTGTCAGTACCCCCAAAATAAAAGCACTTAAAATAATCTCTAGTAACTTAGAACCATCAATGTCCAGGCTTAAATTGCTTGGTAGGGGCAACATTAAACCGATAAAACTCAAAACAAACATGGTGGTGAAACTAATTAAAGTAAAAGACACAGGATGCAGTTTCGCTGCACAGATCCGGGTCAAAATTACATAACAGGCAAAAGCAACACCACCAAAAATGGCAGCAGTGCTACCAACAGAAAAATCGCTGATCCCCGCAGTTGCAGCGCCGCCTAACACGAATAATTCACCCAAGAAAATTGCCCCAATTGCCGCAGCGCGGACTTTGCTGGGTTTATCGCGGAATAACAACCAAGACAGTAAACCGCTAACACTGGGATAGATAAAGAACAGTGCGATCGCCATACCTGTCGTTACTTGGCCGATCGCCATATAAATTAGCACTTGAGATAAAAACAAAAAGCAACCACTAGCAATTGATAGTTGCAAAACTCTCTGTGCTTTGACCTTAGCTGCTGAAGGTTTACCTTGAAATGATTCCATCAAGTTTTTGATATCTTGCCAAACTTGGGGGTGCATCATTGGCGCTAACAGCAACGTTAGCGGTACTACGATTGCCAAGCGCAGCAACAAAATTAAGAAAATATTTCCCAAAGTGGGTAATAACAACCGTTCTACAGCCAGACTACCAACCACCGCAGAATTTTGGTGGAACATCATCTTCACCGCTACGTTATACAGTGAAGACACGACTGTAGACAACACAACCAGTAAAAACCCAATTTGCACTGGGGATAAACTTTGAGATTTGCCTAACCTTCTTGATTTAGGTTCTGATGCAGCAGGTGGAGATATTGTTTCATCTGCAACTACATCTGGGTTGAGAACAGAAACTGGCTCACTAGCCTTAATTGAGGAAAATTTTATTTGAGTTTCTGGCACATCTAGGCGGAGTGCAGAATTTTGTTCACTCGCCTTAACGTTGCTAGGTGAAGAGAAGGTTTCACTTTCCGCAATATCTTTGCTGGGTAAAACAATTGGCTCAGGTGGTTTCTCTTTAGGGGGAAAATCCTTGGGAGCAATGGAAATTGGCTGGGTAGGGGTTTCTTGAGTCGGTGGAATAATAACTGCTGAGGATGTTACTGGTGCAGAAGATGTAGTCTGGTTGTCATCCGATTTGTTGGTGACTTCTGACAACAATGGGTAAGTTATCGCTGTACTCGCTGATGATGGCTCATCTGGTTGTAAAACCGTGGATGAAGCTACTTTGAAAGAAGTATTAGGCGATCGCTCACTTGATTGTAAAACTGTTGGTGGCGATTGTTTTACAGAACTACCCGACGGTGGCTCATCCGGTGGTTGTAAAACTGTTGGCGGTGATGGTTTAGTTACTTGGGTCGTTTCTTGAATAACTTTGGTTAATTCACCGCGCAGGTGATTAACTAATTCCTCAACAATAACTTCGCCTTGCTGTTGCTGGCTTTGCATCCGAGACAATTGCCCAGAAAGATTACCTTGATAATTTTTTAGTTCCTGTTGCAGCGAGTTAAAAGTAATGGTGAGAGTATCATCCAAAGTGCCTAGCATTTGTTTAATCTGCTCATTACTTTCAGCTGATTTGAGTACTGCTTGTTCGTCAGCACCACTCATCTTCAGTTCACTAGCTAAATTCTTGAGCGATGATTGCAGCTGCGAAGAAATATGTTTGGCTAAAACTTCTGCCAACTGACGAATTAACACTTGCTGTTCGGTAATTTGTCGCACTTGCTGTAAGTGTTCTTTTTCCTCTAACAGCTTTTGAATGTCATCGTACAGTCGTTCTTTTTCTGTTTGTAGCCGTTTTATTTCTTCTTGCAATGATCTCAGCACGTTTTGTTGGAGATTTTCTAAATCCTCCACAACAGCCCAGAGTGCTGTTTCGGCTGATCTCGATAGTTCGCCTCTAACTCGCGGGTTGTCTGGCCGTTTCTCAATTCGCCCCATTAGCTTCTAACCTCTAACACCTTGAAGATAAAGCTGTTTCCCGTAAATTTGCTTGGCGCTCATACTAATTTTCAGTATTTTGTCAGATAGACCAAAAAATTTAACAAGATTTGCACGTATCAAAGTAATTTTGTCACGCTGAACACAGCTTGGCAAAGTATGTAGTTTTTGGGTTTACCGCTGCACATACTTTGTGCTACGTATCAGCCAGAAAATTCAATCCTTTAAAAGTGAGATTTTGATAGAGAAAATATGTCACTCAATATAAATACTTGTTATTTTGATAGCAACCGTAAGTTTTAAATACTTGTAAATAAATGCCTTGTGATCATTAACAATGGACAACTTGTAAAAGTTAGA
>NZ_DF978459.1:0-6968 GCF_002897135.1 Nostoc cycadae WK-1
GTGCCAACCTGAGCGGTGCCAACCTGAGACTTGCCGACCTGAGACGTGCCAACCTGATTGATGCCGACCTGATTGATGCCGACCTGAGCCATGCCGACCTGAGCCATGCCGACCTGAGCAATGCCGACTTGAGCCATGCTATTGTTGCAAATGCCTTGTTTGGAGGAAGTATAGGTCTTACAAATGATATGAGGCGTGACCTAAAGAGTCGAGGGGCAATTTTTGGAGATCGCCCCCCAGTTCCAGTTTCTTAGAGGAAAAGTTAGACCCCTGAATTGCAGTACACTAGTACTATGAAAATCCCAGAGTGCGATCGCCATAATCTTGGTTTTAGTATGAGTAGCTGCTAGACTGATTCAACTAATCAGGTGAATACCAAGTCTCTCCGCAATTGCAGATACCGCATTCCCAAAGTTGTAGAAACTTGAGTTGTTTATAAATTATCTATCTTGCTTTCAATAACTTCTTGAATATTTGGAGAAACGTTAGAGATAAAGTCATAGCCAGTGAGTTGTTCTAATTGGTCAACACTCACTTTATACGTCCTCCAGTCATTATTTAGTTCTTGCTCATTGGGAATATTAACCGCAATTACACGAGTATTAGCAGTAATACCATTAATCCCAGAACCAGGATTATCTAGTACGACAACAATCTTCCAAGTGGATTTAGGAACTGTTACCTTACCCTTGAGGGGTTCACCTTGACTACCACTAGGCCCAGCGACAATATAAAGTTCTTTGCCAAGGCTTACCAATTCTCGACAATAATCTTCTAAATTGCCCCATGTATTTCTATTGTTATCGGGTGTCTGGGGCATCATGTTTGTCATTAAAAAAGTGGCGGCATTATCTTCTGTTGTCTTGGTGCGGTCTGCTGAAGGTGCAATATGCCCTCTGTCATAACCACTCCCAGAATACATAGAAGGAGTTACCCGTAACCAACCTGTAGGCAACGTGTTGTCCGCGCGGAAGTTATCTTGGCGCTCTGCATCTCCCAACCATGAGGAGTTAAGCTGCCAAGCTACCCAGTTGGCAGTTCCCTTACTGTTGTTGTAGGAAAGTGCATACTGATTTTTGACCATCAGGTAATTGTCGGGTGTGATATTCGTTGGCGTTGCACTGCTGGGATTTCCCAAGAGCAAATGCACACTTATTGATGGCGAAAGTTCGGTTGATGGTGGCAATTGGGAATGAGCCGGCGTACACCCAACAAAGAGCGCCACTAAAGCAGCTACACCCCAAAAACGACGGTTTACCATAAATTTTCGTTCTCTTAATTACTGATTTATCTCACTTCAGCTAATTGTTTGTATTTTCCTACTTTCACTGCATTTTGTTTCAACTTGTAAAGTGTGCGCTCGCCTAGTTTTCCTCTCTACGAGACGCTGAATGCGATCGCTTGAATTTGGCGGAGGCGATGTCTACGACGGGCTGCGCCTACGCATTCAGAAGACCGCTTTTCATCTATCATCAGTCTATTGCTATCAAATTCGATATCAAATGGCTGACCACAAGACCCCACCAAGCGAAATGGTTCGCGTCCCTACTGCCCTAATTCCAGCAGTAAAACAACTATCTAAATTACATCGTCAAGGTCATACAATAGCCTTGCTACAAGCCTTAGAGGAATTGTTCAGCCAGCTTGATAGCAATATTGATAGCGATATTGCCCCTAGTAGTAAATCAATTAAGCAGCTAGAGGCGAAGCTGGAAACCAAGCTAGAAACAATTACCAAGAAGCTGGAGCAAATTGAACGAGCGATATCTACTTCTGGTAGACACAACAACACCAGACCGCGCAGACAGCTTCACCCATACTTACAACCCCAAGTAGAATACCAACCCAGAAGCAATGAAAGTTTAGCCCCAAGACTTGGTGTTAATCCCAAAAACCTGATTATAGAAAGAGAAAAATTAAGTGCCAAAGAATTTATCAGTTGGTCGCGTAACCGTGACCCGATGAGTGTCGGCTGGGAATGGGATGATAGGACTGAACTTTACCATCCTGTAAAATAGCTGCCACTGTCCCCGCAATAAGCTTTAATGTAATATCATTCAACATAAGAATGGGCAATGTTGAATCATCCCTCTACCCTAACTAACGACGAACTCATTGACCTGTGGCTACATGGCAAAAGTGCCAACACGGTTGATGGTTATCGTCGCCATGCCGAACGATTTTTTACAAACACCAACAAACACCTAAAAGATTGCACCCTCATGGATGCTCAACTGTGGGTAATGACGCTAGGAGGTTCTGAAAACAGCAAACGGGTGGCTGTAGGAGCATTAAAAAGCTTGTTTTCTTTTGCTAAACAGTTAGGGGTAATCGAGGCTAATTTAGGAGTGCTGATTAAATCTCCAAAGGCGAAAAACAAATTGGCTGAACGAATTCTTACTCAAGAGGAAGTAAAATCACTGATGAATTCCACTACCAATGCCCGTGACCATGCAATCATCCGTTTACTTTACTTTGCAGGTTTACGGGTATCAGAACTATGTGATTTAAAGTGGCGTGACCTCAAAACAAGTGGTGACGGCGGACAAATCAATGTATTTGGTAAAGGGGAAAAAACCAGGGTTGTTCTTGTTGGTGCAAAGATGTGGCAAGAAATTCAGCAACTTAAGAACAATGCTCGTAGAGATGATCCTGTGTTTGTGTCTGCTAAAGGCGGTCATCTGTGCAGGTCGATGGTATTTCATATTGTGAAGAATGCAGCACACCGCGCAGGTATTGAGGGCAATGTCTCACCCCACTGGTTAAGGCACAGTCACGCCAGCCACAGTATAGATAGGGGTGCGCCTATTAACTTAGTACAAAAGACGCTGGGGCATAGTTCGGTGGCGATTACGGAAATGTATCTTCATGCTAGACCGACTGATAGTAGTGGGTTGTATTTGCTCGATGATGAGGAGTAAGAACAACTGCAATTAAGTTGAGCGATCGCTTATTAAAATAGGTGTTCTGGGAAGATATGTTTTATAAAAAAATATTTTGATAAGTAATCCGAAACGGTGTAACTCAAACTACTCAGTGTTTTTCTTAGAGGAAGGCTACTTCATTAATCGGCTTGGGTGGGTTAGTTCTCTAATGTACGGCTGGAGTATTCGGCCTTTCTCAGTCAGTATCCAAAAGCCAGTTACATACTCTTGGCAGAGGTCAAGTGATTTCAAGATATCGAGAATTTCTAAAACAATAGGACGTTGAACATAGAAAAACTGATTCAAGATAATTTCTCTCTCACATGGCAAAGCCATAAATATATCTTTTTCAAGGGTATCAATGATAAAAGGTTTGCCATTGACATCATGAACAGTTTCTACTAAATCAAATGGTAAATCCATAATTAATCATTAACTAAAAAGTGATTGTCATCTTTACAAAAGATAAGTTCACAACCAAACTCAACTACATATACCTTTGTTAATTCATACTGTTCTGACCTTTCAGTAAACAAACAGGTAACTGTCCTAACTTCTTCTCTGCCAGAGTTACAAAATTTAAATGTTCCTGTAATAACTCTGGATTTTGTAGGTTTATCTTCACCTGGAAACATTATTGCTCCTATTCTTAGAGTAAATAATAAAAGAGGATTAAGCAGAAGGCAGTCATCTCATTAATTAATCACAAAATATCTCTCTGCCGCAATTAGGGCATTCATTATTAATACTTCTTCCCTTGTCATCTTTTAAACAGGTAATAATATCGTAGTCACACAGTAAGTAGGGATAACTGCATTTGCAATACTTTAAATCCCCGTCATCTCCTTCATAAAATCCTGTTAAATTATCGGCAATTTGCCAAGGCTGAATCTCACAAGCTCTTTCTGGTAATCCTTGATTAACATTCCAGAATTTACCTTCATGAAAAATCACTACGATAAAGTTCGAGTAATCATTTGATTGATTCTCTAATTCACGTTTTGTTATAGCATCATAATAATTTTTGTAGCACCCGATAATATTCAGATCGATATTAGCAGGATAAGATTGAATAACTAAATATTCTCCCTCTAAAAATCTAAAATATTTTTGTATATCCATAGTTTTTCTTATAAATCAATAGGTTTACCGTTGAAATGTTCATGTATTTTTAGGGGATGAAACCACAATGGTAATGTGCGCTCTACATCCTCTAAACTATTACCTTGCTCATCTACTAGCCCATGACGGACAACCACTCTAGATAATGGTGTTTCGCCGTTAGCTGAGAATTTTTCTAACAAAATTGTACCAGCTTTTCTTGCTGCTGCTGTGCCATCTGGAAATGATTCATTAGTGGCATTATGTGTAATTCCTAATAAATATTCCTTGGCTTTCCTGGTATCAGTTAGACTAGCTTTAAAGAAAGCGATTGCACTGTTGCCACATAATGATTTAAGGTTTGTAAATTCGTCTACAATTACCTGCTGTTTAGTTGTTGGTTTTTGCTTAATTCGAGTTAGCCAGCGTTCACAGCAATCCTCAAAAGCAATACTAATATCCTCTTCAGTTTCAGCCTTGAATTGAGCATCTAGCAGCTTCCATACATCGGCATTATCACCTGTGGCGTGTCTATCAATTAATTGATAAATTGGTGCGCCTAAAGAATATTTTCTAATTAATGCAATAGCACTGGCTGTATAAGTCTTACCACTGCCTTGATTACCAATCAGCCACAACGGTTTAAGACTATCAATAATTTTCCACAGCCAGCCATCCTCATGCGCTTTTAAGGCATCAATTAGAGTTAGCTTAAGTTGTTCGTCAGGTGTAGGCTGTTTAGTATCTTGTATAGGCTTATTTAACTTTTCTAGCTTGCGCTTAGTTTCTGCTTCAGATAATAAGTTTTCTGCTATTTGCTTTGATAAATCAGAGATTTGTAACTCATGAGTTTTAATTGATAATTCTCCTTGTAGTTGTCCGTTAAGATGGTCTAGCTGTACCTCCGATTCTGATTTCATTGCTTGGATTGTTTCAGAAGTTTGTCGAGCAATTGCTTGTTTAGTTATCTCGGCTTGATTCTGTTTTGAAAATTCAAATAAATCTATATGTGTTTGCTCTAGGAAATCGTTTTCTAGAGCCTTGATTTTTAATAGTTTGAATTGACTATGTATAGCTTTCTCTTGATTATTCGTAATTGCTCTAGATACTCCATAAGCAGAGAGTAGTAACCCACTGCTGATAATGCCCCATACAAAGGCTGTAGGGTCTTCTGGCGGCAGGATTTTTTTTACATAGATATTGTTATCAAATAGCTGATTTCTTCGCTCACGGTCAATTAAGTAGCTGATACCGCGTTTAATATTTGCACCTCTGCAAATTACTTTAGAGTTACAATACAAAGTTTCCTCATGTTTAATTGAGTCGTTAAACATGGGTATGGCAGCAGCGAAACCACACAATAACAAGCCAAAAATAATTACTGTTGATGACTTGCGTTGTCGATTCAGTTGTTCACTAAACTTTGTAATTTCATCTATCATCTGAATAGCTGGTTAATTAATTGGTTGAAATTTGTGTGCTGTAGCCAAGTTAATAAACTGTCGATATTAATCACTACATCACTAAAACCAGTTACTAAATAATTTATAAATATAAGTGTTGACAAGCCACTGATAAACATCTCTAAAAATGACCAGTTACCCTTGATTTTCATTCTTAGTAAATCCCTTTTTTAAAAAACCTATTAATAAAACCGCTACCAGTGCGATCGCTAAACTTACACCTATATTTGGTAGCTGATAACTTAAGCCTTCACTGCTTCTAATTTCTTGGTAAGTCTCGGCTATGCCCGTATTAGTTTGTAATACTTCAGCCGCAATTTTACCAGTACCATTCCAAGAAACAGCACCACCAATTATTAATTTAATTATTCCTATTAATGGCTTCTGCCCTAGCGTAAATTCCCAAGATTCAGAAGTAAATGAGAAGCTGAAACCATCACCTACATCAATTAAGCCGGGAAGAAGGCTTACAATAGCACTAGATACTTGAATAATTGATAAAGTAACTTGTAGTTGAAACAGCAGCCAACTAAGGCTGCATGAAGTAATTTGACAGGCTAGAAATAATAATCCTGCATCAACTCTTTTTCTAGTTTCAATATCTGTATAAAGTTTCTGCTCGATATGGGTCAAATATCGAATAGTTTCTTGATTGGGTTGCTGTTCTTCGTCTTCTTCAAGTAGCATAATCATTCATCAATGGTAAGTACCCAGATATCCGCGTATCTGGGTACTTTGTTTAAAATCCAAGTGCGGCTTTAAATTCTAAAATCTTGGCTTTAATTCCTGCACCATATTTTTTCTCAGGAATCAAATCATATCTGGCTTGATCACCCTTGGCTAAAGCTTCATTAAGCTGGCGTTGCTGTAGTTGTTCATCTGCTGCAATTTGCTTAATTTCAGGTCTATTAAATTGCTCAGTCATTGCAGTGTTTCTATCAACTTCAATAAGATGAGCATCTAAATAACCTCTGACTTGAGAAAGATTCATCTGGTAAATATGACGATTATCTTCTGCTAGTTTTGCGTTATAAAACTCAGATGCTAATTCTTTACGCTCATGACCATAGCGGGAATTAGCTATCATGACTTGACTAACAGATTTATCAATTGCAATGGCACTTCTACCAGCTTGTAAAAGAATATCGGCAGTTGCCTTGTTGTAGGCTTCACTGCCACTGATAATCTCAATGTAAGCCTGTGCAAGTCTAGGAGCTAATTCACTACTTAGTCTGCCTTGCTTTGCTAATTCACCTATTTTCTGTGCTACTTGAATATTGCCATTCATGGCAGCGTCAAAATCTGCAAGAGTCACACCAAATTTAGAGTTTAAAGCTTGTCCTAATCTCTTACCTTTGGATGTTATGTGGTTTTTGAGTTTGGCTTTTGTTGGTTGAGTCATATTCTAAATAAATGTTTGGGTCACTAAAATAACGGTGTTGGGGTTTAACTATTCTGCTCATTTTGCAGCTATCAATAA
>NZ_DF978460.1:0-6672 GCF_002897135.1 Nostoc cycadae WK-1
GCTGTGAATCCTAACTCCTGGGACTTCGTAGCAGCTTGTAGTTAATCTCTTATGCCCAATAATTAAATCAGCCCTTTTACGTTGTCCTGGCAGTGGTCGAAACTTAAATTGTGGATGCGAAATGTAATTAGTGTTAAGCTCTCTGCCCAAGTAGCGGTAAAAAGTGCCTTGGATTTCATAAACTGCTTGCCAATGAAGCATTGTTGAGTCGTAAATTCTCATATTCTTAGAGGATGAAGTGAGGGCGATCGCTTGGTGGGTGCGATCGCCAAAATTAACTAACCGTAATATTCACGAAAAATATAAACGCCATGAGGTGAAGCTTTTACTGAATCGTAACCCTCAATAAATAACTCACGGGCTACAGAATCCCAATCGATATGCTGTGACCAGAAGAGGAAATTTTTCTCAAATTCTGACCAGTTATACATACTTTCAATTTCGTCAGATTTCAAAACAAAATCTCTCTCTGATTCCCAATGTCCACAGTAATAACTACTAAACTCTTCTGCTAATTTCTCAATATCTGGATTATGAATTGGGTCTTTTGCATAATTGAGCCAAGCTGCCATCGCGTCGGCATCATCAGCATCATCTAATACCTGAGCTAATTTGCTGATATATTCCAAACTTTCATATTCACGTAATGAGAAATCAGCAAAATTCTCATAATCATGTATTGCCCATTCCTCACACGGTTCATCATCTGCAACTGGCGACCAAGACAACATCCATTTAATATCATCTTCTATGTCTTCTAGGTCTTGAGTTGCATCAATCCAAAGACCGTGTAAATGGCCTGAGTTATATGCACTCAAACAAGCAACATAAATTTTAGGTGTTTTGTTGTCTGTGCATTCTCTCTCATGGCTAGGATATGGCAGGCGACATTTTAAACTACTAACTATGGGAAAGCTAAAACTAGGAAAATTTACACCAGCTAAGTTAACAGCCAACTCTAAAGCTTGATAATCAATAGTTTTATCAGCAGGAATTAAAATTTTACCTATTTGTTGGATGTTATAAAGCTGTTCAGCTACAGCCAAGGCTTCTGATTCTGAATTGAAAACTAATTGCATTGGTAGATATTTTTTAAAATTCTTAGAGGATGAGGAGAAAGCGATCGCTTGATAGTTGCGTAGGCGCAGCCCACCGCAGGCATCGCTGTAAATTAAACACAGTAGTAATTGCTATATGGTTTGGGCGTGTTCTGTGCTGTAAATTCCCAAATCTTCCGTCTTGATTTTGCTGACCAACTGACATGAATTGGTCTATCTGCGCCGTAGTAATAAATTGAGTCAAAGTTTAGAGTTTTGAGGTAACTAATTACTTTGCGGCTATCTATACCAGTGATTACAAAGTCACAAGCTGCCCCAAGATGTTTGCAGTAATAGTTACCTCTGCTGTTAATCTCATAACTCATGTGTTGGTCAACTTTTACGCAGATACGAGATTTTTCACGGTTGAGGAATTTCAACAAATTTTTACTACAAAAGCCATAGGTTAACTTAAAGTTTTCAGCACCAAATTTGTTGATAACTGGTGTGATGATTAGTTGATTTAAAGTTTCGAGTGATCCCAGGCTTTCAGAGTTTTCAGGATATGGATTGATGAGGCTAGAGTATTTAGCGTAAGTATTAGAACAGGTGCAGAGTTCTTGAATCATATTCTTAGAGGAAATGAAGGGAAGGCGATCGCTTAGTGGGCGATCGCTAAACAAGTTAAATTCCGTTGATAAATTCTTTGTGGATGCCTAAATCGATTGCTAATCCTTTGATACGCCTACGAACTGAGGTTCTAGCATCATCTAATTTAAGTGATAATTCATCTTCTGTTTGCTCAAGATGAATTAATAAATCAATCGCTTTTCTCAGTTTTTCGAGTTCGTATAAATCGTATTCTTGATTGGTGTGTACAGTATCGTTTTGCATTGGTCAGATGCCTTTTTACTACACTTTAATTATAGCACTAAAACTTAATAAATAACCATGTATACATGGTAAAATTAAAGAAGAGTTATAAAGATAAAAAAATGAACATTGCATTTAGTGGCCCACGTAATTTGACCAAACAACAAGAAAAAGAAATTTATTTGCATTTTGAATATTTTATTTCTTGGCAATGTGAAAACTGGTATGTAGGCGATGCTGATGGTTTAGACAATTTTGTAAGACGTGCAGCAGCTTATTATAAAAAGCAACTAACTGTATTTGAAGTAGAGGGAAACCAACGCTGGCATTTTGCAAAACGCAGTAAACAGATGATAGATGCAATTTCACAATTAAAAGACCCTTGGCTTTATGCTTTTCCTAATAAGCCTTGCCCTGAAGAATGTAAACCATGTAGTAATATAAATGGTGCTGGCTCTGGGACTTGGCTAACAATTGCTTATGCAAAATATAAAGGTATAAATATTTATTTATTTCCAGTTTTTAAGAACAGATATGAAGATAATAGTTGGCGGCCAAGCTGGTTAGATGATGAGCCACAACAATTAACGCTTTTCTAACTGCGGAGCGACCGTAGTGTAGTGGAGGTTGGCGGCGGCGGCAACCAACTAGAACGAAGTGAGAGGCCTTGAGCGTGGAGCCGCCGCGACCGGAACGAAACGAAGGGAGTGGAGCGATCGTTAGCAAACAACTGTAAACCGCAGTTAACTTAAAACCTTTAAAAGCTTGCTATGCAATAATTTATATTATATAAACTTATGTAAAGTTGCCGTAAAACATTATTTTAACCATGTATACATGGTATACTATAAATATGAAAGTGAATGACGTAAACTGATCCAAAAAGTACAGGTTTTTGTGTAAGAGCGAATTTACTTTCATCCGCAGTTTGGAAACTGGCCTGTACCCAGCAAACTAGAACTGTGGGGAAAATCCAGAGGAACGGAATTTTAAGGCACTCTGGGTTAACCAACCGCAACAGATACCTTTACCTCTCTCTCTTTTTTCTCTTTCTTCGACCTCTCTCTTTTTTCGCAAAAAATGAAGCCCAATAAAAAGGTATTGCACGCCGTAGCTTGCGGAGGTGTGCTAAAATGCCTTTTTGCTTCATTTTTTGCGCTTTTTTGCTGCTGCTCCCAAGGTGAGGTATTTTTGAGAAGACTAATGGCAGCAGCAAAAAAGGTAACAACGCGAAGCACATTATCCCTAGTGAAGTGACCAAAGTGTAGTGGAGGGTGGCTGCTGCGGCAGAAGACTTGAACGAAGTGAGTAGACTTGATTTTCAGCAGCAGCGCCCGGAAAGGAACGACGGGAATGGAACAGTTTTGACTATTTTGTTTGCTAAAAATCTTCTTTTAAATTAGCGATCGCCTCTATCCAAAAACTTATCTAGCAGCTTAAGCCGGGTTTACCGGGCGCACCTAGCATTATCTGATAAATTTTCCTAGAAATTGTCTAAAAAATCCTCTAAGAAAATTATCTAATAGTTTAAGCCGGGTTTACCGGGCGCACCCAGCACTATCTTATACATTTGCTTAAAAGTTATCGGATTGGGGGAGGATGTGGCGTATCAAATTTATGGTTGAATATCTTTAATTCACATATATAAAAACTGAGTAATGTCTATTTTTAAGCCTTCAAAGAAAACTAATAATTCTCATTTGAAGAATTTACGTATTAAAATAACTGCTAGATTTGGGCAATTCCCTAAATTTTCAAAACCCCCTCAGCCAATCTCTGAAAATGAAATTCGCCAAAGAGCTTTTGAATTATGGCAAGCAAGAGGTGGTCATAGTAGTGATATTGATAATTGGAATGAGGCTAAACGCCAGCTTGAGCAAGAACAAATTCAACGAACAAAAGTATTAAGAAAAATTGCTTCTTTAGCTAATCAACCTCTGATATTTGTAGAGAAAAGTTTTCTTGAACCTTGTGCAGATTGGTTTGAACGGGCTGCAATTTTCCAGATTATTGAAAAATTAAGTCCTATTATTGAAGCGATTGGTGTCCTTTTAATTCCGCTTGCAATCTGGTGGTTTACAGAAAGCAATGAAGAAATAAAAGACCGTCAAGAGAAGGCTATACGAGGGCAACAAGCTGTGCAGAATTACCTCAACCAGCTTTCAAATATCTTGCTCCAAGGAGGCGTAGAGAAATTAGAAAATAATAAACAATTACAAAATATTATGCGTGCTAGTACATTAGCATTATTTGAAAATCCAGATTTACAAAATGAGGAGAATGACGAGAATACGGTAGATCGTAAAGGACAGGTTATTAAATATTTATCAGAAACAGGATTGATTCAATCATCAAAAAGACAAAATAAATTACAGTCTCCTATTATTTCTCTCGCAGAAGCTAACTTGCAAGGGGCTAATTTGAAAGGGGCTAACCTGCAATTTGCTAACCTGGAAGGGGCTAACTTGCAAGGGGCTAACCTGCTAGGGGCTTACCTGCTATTGGCTAACCTGAAAGGGGCTAATTTGAAAGGGGCTAACCTGAAATTTGCTAACCTGCTAGGGGCTGACCTGAAATTTGCTAACCTGGAAGAGACTAACCTAAAAGTTGCTAACCTGCGAGGGGCTAAATATACAGACGAAAGTACCAATTTAGAGGTTTGTCTGCAAATGTTATTAAAATATTCATGCACTACAAAATTTCCAACAGGATTTGACCCTAAAGCTTCAAAAATGGTGTTAGTAGATAACCTCGAAAATGACAATTATATTTGGCCCTGATGTCTGCGATAATCCCAGTGCTTCTGACAATTTCCACCCCACACACCCAATTTCTTAGACTTAGCGATCGCTATTTTGAAATAGTGTTCGTGTCCTGTCACCGTGTCTTCAAAATGATTTTTTCAACCGGAATATCTCGTAACCAATCTGTATCAGAATTGAAGTGTAAGCGTCTTCTTACCCAGTTATGCCGCAGGACTTTTCCGGTCAGAATCTCAGAGGACGCTCCTTTAGAGGTCAAAACCTTGAGGGGGCAAACTTTAGTTATGCAGATATCCGAAGCGCAGATTTTACAGGGGGGAATCTAACAGGTGCAAACTTTAGTCATGCAAAAGCTGGATTAGAACCTAATAGGGCTGTTTTACATATTATCTCTTTGTGTTTGCTGTCAGGAGCATCGGGGTTTTTCTCTGCTTTTTCTGGCAGCTTGGTGTCATTACTTTTTGAAAATTCCAGTTTAGAAAGCAGGATTGCAGGCTGGACTTGTTTAATTGTAATAGTTATTTTGTTTACAGTTATAACTCGTAAAGGAATAAACGCAAGCCTAGCCGTAGCGGGAGCTACAACCGGAGCCGGAGCCATAGCTGGAGCCGTAGCTGGAGCCGTAGCCTAAGGTTTAACAATGAGTTATTAATCCTGTCTCTAAATAACCTTTAGTAAACACTATTTTACTATTACTGCAATGCAAGACCAATCCCAAAAGTTTAATGTGCAAGTTAGTTATTCAATCCAAAACTCAGATGAGCAGTTAGGTAATAAAATTTCAGACTTAGCAACAGAGCATGATGCTACTGTTAATGAGATAGTATCAGATTCTCAAGGACATCAATTAGTCATAAATCTAACTTTTTCTAATTATAAAACTCTGATATCATTTATTGATAAATGCACAAAAGAACCAGAATTAAAAGTAAATTGTGTTGAAAAAGATGATGAAACTAGTAAAAAAATAAATTTTATTAAACAAAAAATAGACAAAAGAATTGGCTCTTTTAGAGAGCGGCGTAATGAAAATAGAAGCAATGCAATAAGGATTAAACTAATTTCATTATCTGTGGCTTCTTTGACAACAGTTTTATTAGGACTCAATGGATTAAACAACACAGATAAAATCGTATTGCAAAACGTTGCTTTTACTCTGAGTGCTGTAACAACTTTGTTGACAGCTTGGGATACATTCTTTAACTATAGAGGATTATGGGTTAAATACACTACTACTCTAAATGAACTATATGAGTTGAAAGACAATCTAGAGTATCTAAGTACTGGCGAAATTACAAATATTAGTAAAGAAGATTTAGACAAGCTTTATCAACGGTATCAGAGTATTCTTAATGAGACTAATGCAACTTGGACAGAACTTCGGAAAGAACAGAAATCCACAAATAATAACTAATTAATTAAAAAAGTTTTTCTTCAAGTGTAAATAATAAGATGTGGAGATATTAATAAAATATTAATTATGATGATAAATGATATTACACTTAACGAAGTTTTAGAAAAATTAGAATCTCCTCCAAGAGACGTTATAGCTTTACCAATAGCTCATCTTACTTCTGCTCGTTCCTTTGGTGAAATTATAGACGACGAAGCTTTTAAACCAACACGTTGTGCTGTTTTTGAACGTGATTTACTTTACTTTTCATACGGTGGAGTTTTTCATCGCTATGGACAGGAACCTACTTCTGAAGCGACAAAGCTACCTGTTGCTTTTGTATTTAAACCCACATTACTTGAAAAAATAGATTATTTATTTCCTTACGACACTGGAGCAGCTTATAAGGGTCTATATAATAACCAAGAGTTGTGTAATTTTGATAAGTATCAAGTTGTTAATCATGGAGGATACGAATTACCTCCTAAACTTGTTTACTATCTTTATGGCAACAATCAGAATTATATTCTTGGAGAGGTTGTTAAGGAATCTGCTCCACAAATAAGATTAATAGAGCCGGCGTTGCTGAATGAAGGGATGAATAGAT
>NZ_DF978461.1:0-6027 GCF_002897135.1 Nostoc cycadae WK-1
TTTGACCTGATAGACCTGCGGAATGTAGGCTAGAACTAAAGTTCCAGGCTCATAGCTAAAGTCCACTCAAGTGGACTGGAATAAACTTCTTTGCTGATAGAATAATACAGCCCTGCCAAGTCAAAGGGGGTAGATGGAAACTTATGACTAACCCCCGCCAAATAGCTTTTATTGCCTTACGAGATGTTCACAAAGGGGCTTATGCTGATGTTGCCCTAGATAGAGTGTTGCGAAAATTTAAATTGCCAGATAGCGATCGCCGTCTAGCAACAGAATTAGTTTATGGCAGTGTCCGCAGATTACGCACTCTTGATGCACTCATTGACCAACTCGCCACGAAAAAATCTCACCAACAACCACCAGAACTGCGTACCATCCTGCATCTCGGTTTTTACCAACTGCGCTACCAAGAACGCATTCCCCCTTCAGCAGCTGTAAATACAACTGTGGAACTCGCTAAGGAAAATGGTTTTTCTGGACTCACTGGTTTTGTCAATGGTTTGTTACGCCAGTACCTCCGCCTGACCGAAAAATCTCCTGAACCTCTGAAATTACCAGAGAACCCTGTAGAACGTTTGGGGATTTTGCATAGTTTCCCCGACTGGATAATTCAAGTTTGGTTAGACCAAATTGGTTTGGCGGAAACAGAAAAACTCTGTGAATGGATGAACCAAACACCAACCATTGACCTCCGCATCAACCCACTACGCACTAATCTAGAACAAGTAGAAACAGCCCTAGCATCGGCGGGAATTTTAGCTAACAGAATTCCCCATTTAACCCAAGCCTTACGGTTAACTAGCAGTCCCGGAGGAATACAAAATCTACCAGGATTTGCTGAAGGTTGGTGGGTTGTCCAAGATGCAAGCGCCCAACTGGTAAGTCATTTACTCGACCCCCAACTGGGTGAGGTGGTGATTGATACCTGTGCAGCCCCTGGAGGGAAAACAACTCACATCGCAGAATTGATGCAGGATCAAGGTAAAGTTTGGGCGTGCGATCGCACGGCTTCCCGACTGCGAAAACTCCAAGAAAATGCGCGGCGGCTAAATTTGCATTCCATTGAAATTTGCACTGGCGACAGTCGCAACTTGCCGCAATTTTACAATATTGGCGATCGCGTGTTGTTAGATGCACCATGTTCTGGTTTGGGAACCTTACATCGTCACGCCGATGCACGTTGGCGACAAACACCAGAATCTATTCAAGAACTTTCACTGCTGCAAAAGCAATTACTGTCACATACATCAAATTTTGTCAAAAATGGTGGTGTACTTGTTTATGCCACCTGTACACTGCATCTAGCAGAAAATGAAGCGGTAATTTCGGGATTTTTGGCGGAGAATCCTGAATGGCAAATTGAGCCTCCCGCAGTTGGTTCACCCTACTCTGTTTATTCCACACCTCAAGGCTGGCTGAAAGTTTGGCCTCACCGTTGGGATATGGACGGCTTTTTTATGGTGCGCTTAAGAAAAACTAATGATTCCGGGTGATCACTACCAGGGATTGTACGATTTGATTGAAGCCCCAATCTACCACAGGAGGCAGCAATGGTTACTGATTCTAATGTAAAGAACTTAGTTAAAATCTTGATTGGAGCCGCTTGGATTGATGGGATAATTCAGCCAGAGGAACGACAGTATCTCCGCGAAATTGCACAAGCAAAAGGTTTGGCTACCGATCCAGAAATCAAGCCTTGGTTGTACGAATTAGTACCCGTGCAACCAAAAGAATGTTATGCCTGGGTGAAAGAATATTTAGGCGATCGCCCTAGCCTGGAAGATTGCGAAAGTCTCATTGAAGCTATTAGTGGCTTAATTTATAGCGATGGAGAAGTCGCCACCGAAGAAGCCAGACTTTTAACACAACTTCAGGATTTAGCCGAACAAGAATCAGCCCAACAACCAGTTCATAATGCGTTGCTTAAACAAATTCAAAAGCTTTATCGGCGTTGGGTCGAAGTTCAAAATTAACACTGTAAGTCCATAGTCAAGAGTCCATAGTCAAAGGTCAAAAGTCTCGATTCCCAATTCTAAAACTTTGACCCTTTGGGTGACGCTCCTGCGTCGCTAACGCTACGCACACTTGTCGGGAAACCCGACAACAGCACTAACTCACCATTGACCGTTGACTGTTGACTATTGACTTATTATGCCTTTGGTTCACCTACACCCGGAGTTTCTTCTTTGTCTACTTTGGGTACAAAGTCGGGACGATCTTTACTTTCCCAACCAACTGGGCGTTTGGAATTGTACCAAGCAATAGAACCAATGGTGACAGCGGCAATAAAGCCAACTACATACACCAATGTAAAAGCAAAGGGAAAATTACCTCCGCCTGTAGCGACTGAATCTGCTGCTTGCATTAATATAAGCATGAGTATATGTTCCTTTTTTACGCAACACTACTTAAGACACTATAAAACTAGAGTATCACTTACATCCTCCCCAAGTTGGAAATAATTGATCTTTCAGTAGACACAAAGTAATGGAGACCTTGATATATCAAGGTCTCCACAAAACTTATCTATAAAAAAATAATTTTTATCTGCACCTACACTTCCAGCAAAAATCTTCAGGGGAACTATTGCAGACATCTTGGCTATAAGTGCAGAAACCTCATGCTTAGGTATGAAATAAGACAGTTAATAATGGTAAAAATGCTAGGAGGAATCCTGAAGAAGATTGCCAGTTCATATTTAGCGCAGGTTCTGGTGGTGCGAGTAAAGCATCGATTCTTTGTTCGAGGCGATCGCCTACGCTACTACCCAACGCTGCACAGCAAACCTCAGATTCTGGTAAGACAGAAGTTTGGCTCACAACCAACACAAGTGATTCTGCTAACAGTAATGGATCTACTTGAGATACAGCGTAACTATCTGCACGGAGTTCTCTCAACACCAGTAATTCTTGCCATAATTCATCAGTATGAGGTAAGTAAGCAGTACAAGAACGCACCCAACCCAGCCAGAAAAACCAAAATGTATCCCTGTAATAATGATGCCCTTGCTCATGAGCTAAGACACTTTCTACATGAGCAGGTGAAAGAGTTTGTAGCAATCCTTGACTAACTACTAATTCTGGTTGCCAAAAACCAATTTGACCAGCGAACAATGCTGGTGTGTTCAGTAGTCTGACTAATTTACCATCAAGATTGACTAAGGGAGAATTGCGGGCAGATTCTACAGACTGCCAACCTTGTAAAGTTAGTTTAATGCCTAAAAAGGCAAAATAACCTAGGGCGATAAATGCTAAGTCATAGCTCAACCAGCCTGTATAGGCTCCACCCATTTTACCTTGAGGCCCCATAAACAGCACAGAAATCGCTGTCATGAATAGCAACAAAGGCGGAAACAGAAAGATAAATAGAGCTTTCCGCCACCGCACATTCCAATTACCTGGAGTATTCACCCAAGAGCATCTCAATATCCAAGAGACTGTCACAGCAGTCAGAATCATGACTAAGTGCATTATTGTTCCTCCCTGGCTTGACGTGCAGCTTGAATGCGCTTGGCGATCGCTTCTATTTGCTGACTCGCAGTTTCATCCAGACTATCGGCAAAAGCAGCGATCACATCAGGATTACCCACTGCTAAAAATCGTTGTAATTGATCATGAGCTTTAATGACTTGAGCTTGTTGCTTACTTAGCAATGGTCGCCAATAAAAGGCTCGTCCTTGTTTATCGCAAGCCAGCCAACCTTTGTCTGTGAGGCGACGCAGCACTGTAGTGACAGAAGTATAAGCTAATTCTCGGTTAGGATCAGCCAAAATGCGATCGTGTACATCTTTAACTGTTGCGGAACCAAGTTCCCAGACAATATTTAAAATTTCTGCCTCTAAAGGGCCTACAGACAGTTGTTTTGGGCGGTAATCGGGTAAAGGTGCCATGTCGATTTTAGATCCTAGAGTTGAGAGTGGTAGATTTAACGCAAAATTCCCCTCTTGAGAAACCAAGGTAGAGTTATTATAATCGCTTGCTCTTTACATCTCTGATTCCATTAAATCAATCAAGCGATCGCACCTCTACAAATACCATCGCAATTCTTCATAATCATCGTCCTTAACTACCACTCAAAGGATCTGCAATTATGTATGCCCTCGTTTCCAGTGACAAAGTTCAATTACCTGCTGGTTCTGTGGTGCGCCTACCTGCTACTTGGCAAGAGTATCAGCGCCTCTGTGAACAACGGGGAGATGGCTCAATTCCCCGCATTAAATATCGTGATGGAGAAGTATTACTAATGTCACCTTTGCCTGTACATGGACGAGATGCCAATTTAGTAGCAGATATTGTGAAGGCTTTGTTAGATCGCGATGACAGGGAATATGATGCGTTTACCCCTGTGACTATGACTTTACCAGAAGAAAGCGGTATTGAGCCTGACTATTGTTTTTACATTGATAATTGGCAAGCTGTTTCCGGTAAAAAGCGGATTGACTGGGGACAAGATCCCCCGCCTGATTTGGTAATTGAAATTGATGTCACTAGTTATTCCGATGTGCAAGATTATCTTCCATATAGCGTTCCTGAAATCTGGCTATTCAAAAAACAGCAGTTATTGATTTACCAATTGCAGGGAAGCAATTACCAATTGCAGGGAAGCAATTACCAACTGCAAACCCAGAGTCGCTATTTTCCAGAATTTGATTTGCACAGCGCCATCTCCCAATGTGTGCAAATTGCCTATCAACGCAACACCAGCGCCGCCATACGCCATCTTAAACAACAGTTAAGTAACAGTTAAAGTTAAGGTTTTTTGCCCTCATTGATCAACATCTTGCCATAACCTCTAGAAATTCCTATTGCTTAAATTGTCATTATGGCTATTAACACAAATTAGAATGTATCTCGACAATAATATTTAGAACAGGTGTATCCAGCGCGTGAAGTTATTCGTATACCACACTCCGGAATTAACTCCTAAAGATGAAATTCCAGACTGCGCGATCGCAGTCGATGTCTTGCGAGCCACTAGCACAATCGCCACAGTCTTAGCGGCTGGAGGCGAAGCAGTACAAGTCTTCAGCGATTTAGACAATCTCATAGAAGTTAGCGAACAATGGCCAGCAGAAAAACGTTTAAGAGCCGGAGAACGTGGCGGAGCCAAAGTTACTGGCTTTGAACTCGGTAACTCTCCCCTAGACTGTACACCAGAGCTAGTGCATGGTCGTCGCCTGTTTATTAGTACTACTAATGGTACTCGTGCTTTACAACGCATACAAAACTCTCCGGCTGTACTAGCAGCAGCCTTGATCAACCGAGGCGCAATAGTAAAATATCTTTTAGCAAAACAGCCAGAAACAGTCTGGATTGTTGGTTCTGGTTGGGAAGGGAGTTTTGCCTTAGAAGACACAGTTTGTGCTGGTGCGATCGCTCATAGTATCGGCGAAAAATCTCAGGTTTCACCCGATGAACTAGCGGGTAATGATGAATTAATTGGTGCGATCGCACTTTACACTCAGTGGCAAGATAATTTATTGGGATTATTTCATCATGCTAGTCACGGCAAACGATTATTACGCCTGGAATGCTATGAAGACCTGAAATATTGTTCCCAGACTGATATTTTAGATGTTTTGCCAATACAACAAGAAATAGGAGTTTTAAAAAGCCAAAATTAAGCATTACTCATAACTTATACATCATCCAAACATTCTCAAGTTTTTTCTTGTTGTCTTGGCTTTTTTGCAATTTCTCACAGTTTAATGCACCAAATTTAGCTTTGTTGGTTTATCTGGAAGCTTAATCTTTACGCAACGCTTGTTTTATTTGCATTCATGAATGATTAAAAATATCCCCGGTATTCATACCGGGGATATTTTTAATCATTTATTTTAATATAAAACTACTTAACTATAAAATAAAATTAACTAACCTTTTTCATACATAAATTCACGACTAAAAGAAAACAGCCGCCACAGATAGTCTCAGCCAGAACAGATTCAGTGAAAAGGACTTTTTCTCAATTAATCCTTAGTTTTGTGCTTATTTATTTATTTACAGCACTTTGCGCGACTAACTGGTA
>NZ_DF978462.1:0-5369 GCF_002897135.1 Nostoc cycadae WK-1
CCCCGGAGTTGGGTGAAGAACCTTTTTTTCACCCGTCTTTCTACATTGATTGCAATTCACCGCGCCCTCAACATTCCATCCCACTGAGTCGTGAAGGAGGGCGACAGATACTCCTGCCGCATGGCCCACACGGGCCTACGGTCCGGCGCTGTGCTGGATGACGCAAATGACACGCTGCCGCGCCCAAATTTGTGGTTGGCCTAGTCCAAAGCCTTCATCAGGGCTTCGGATTTGGGGTTGCGCACCGGGGCAAACAGGTCCGATTGCTGGATGTGTTCGGCGCTCAGATCCACCAAACCTACACCGGCCTTCTTCCACGCAACATTGGGGCGGTACATCGCCGCCGTTGCTGCCTGTGCCGCTTCCAAAACAACTCGTGTGTCGGCGGTCGGTGCAACCAATCGAACGGTTCGCGATGGGTGATGAGCGCAGCACGAACGCAGTCGGACTCGTCCGAGCATCTCGTAGCGCGTGATCAGCGCCTGTTTCAGTGCGACCGAGCCCCAATTGGCCTGTCGCGTTGGGGGCATGTGTCGCCAGCAACTGACGCGCGCTTCAATCGATCCCCGAAGCCAGACCGAGCCAGCCATCCTTGCCTCCCCATACGCGACACAGGTCGGTGGCCCAACGTTGCCCCTGCCTCTCCGTACGCGACTCCTGGGCAGAAAAGAGTCCTCAATGTGACGTATCGAGGTTGTTGACGGTCGAGAGAGGGTGATGTTAGAACAAACATTCACAGGGGTGTGGTGCTTGCTCAAAGATGTCTGAAGAGCTTTTTCGCAAGGAAGTGTTGGACGCTAGGCGTAACGGCTGGCTGGGAGAGGTTTCGGTTGCGCAGCCTATGCGCGTTTGGCTTCTCACATGGATGGCAGCCGCAGTGGCCCTCTCGGTCGTCTTGTTCTTGGCTTTGGCAACCTATACCCGTAGATCGACGGTAACTGGGCAGTTGATCCCATCCACGGGCATGGTCGCTGTCCTGTCGCCAGCCACGGGCGTGGTTAGTCAAATGCGCGCTCTCGAAGGCGAGGAAACGCTTCCCGACCAGAGACTAGCAATTGTGACGGTGCCTAGGGCCACGATTGCCGGAGGCAGCGCAGCCGACGCAATAGCCTCCAAATTCCAGAATCGCCGCGAAGGATTACGTACTGCGCTCAATGCCCAGATGGCCGTCCAAGACGTCCAGCTCGACGGCTTGCAGAAGCAACTCGCGCAGGCTCGTAGTGAGCATCGCCAGCTCCAACTCGAGATTGCCACTCGAATGGAGCAAATCAGGATCGCGAAAGAAACTCTGGATCGTTTGAAGCAGCTCGAAGATGAGCGTTACGTCAGTATCTTACAAATCAAGCAACAGGAATCGGCGTGGCTCGACCACACTGCGAACGTTCAAGCCATGCAACGGCAGGCCACCAGTCTTCAGCGTTCAATCGTTCAGCTTGAGCAGTCCGTTCGCGCCCTTCCTGGAGATCGGAAGAAAATTGAATCTGGATTTGAAGTTGACTTGGCGACCCTCGAGCAGGAAGAGGTGGAGAATGAGGCCCGCGGGGCATTGGTCGTCACCGCTCCGGTAGCCGGGGTTATTGCCAACCAACTCGTGAAGCTCGGACAGTCCGTCGACGCTGGTCAGCCGATGTTGAATATATTGCCGGAGGGTGGCGTGCTCGAGGCAGATCTACTAGTCCCCAGTCGTGCGATTGGCTTCATTGCCGTTGGCGATACGGTTCAGCTTCGCTATCAAGCCTTTCCCTATCAAAAGTTTGGGCACCAGGTCGGGCAAGTGAAATTAATAGGCCGATCTGCGCTTAATAGCAGCGATCTCGGATCGCTGATCGGGGCGGCGCGAACAAATGAACCATTCTACAGAGTCACCGTCTCTCTAAAGTCACAAGAGGTCTTCGCTTATGGACATAAAGAATCCTTGAAGCCGGGGATGCTGCTTGAGGCAGATATACTGGGAGAGAATAGATCCTTGATCGAGTGGGTCTTTGAGCCACTCTACGCACTGAAAGGCAAACTCCTAAAGGAACAACCCTAAGTGCAGTTATTTCCGGTGTATTCCGGGCCCAGGGCGCAGGGGATGCGTCATATCGCAGTAAATAGACAGAAAGGATTTTGTAAAATGCGTGAACTTACCATGATCGAGATCGATGCAGTCAGCGGCGCCATGAACGATGGCCAGCGCTCCGCGATGTACGCTGGTATTGCCGCGGTCTACGGTGGCGCAGCTGCTATCCCGAGCCCGCTCTCGCCGGCCCTGGGCCTGATCGCGGGGGCATCGGCAGCAGCATCTGCCTATTACGCTTACCAGGCTGCAAAGTAATCTCGATCTGATCACCTCTCATGGCCCGAGACGTCTCGGGCCATGAGACTTGGAGAAAAGCATGTTCCTTATTAAAAGTAATGGCCAAAGTGCTGTTGTCCCGGGTTTTCTCCTAGGATATCACGGCGACGCAATGATGCCGGAATACGCAAGACATAAGGCGACACTGCCTGCATTCCTGCTCGCTGGCATAGGATGTGCCATCATGTGTGCGTACGCCCTATTTACAAGAGAGGACCAGCATACATTTATCGCCTTTGGAATTTTCATGGCGATCTTTTCTGCAAAAATGTTTACACAGCGCTTGGTCAGGGTCAACTTTGCAACTGGCTGCCAGGCACAGCCCGCGCCGTTTGCCACAAGGCTGAACAATCTCCTCACCGCAGTAAATCTGCTGATGCTCGGCATGGCATTCATTCGCCTTACGGGAAGGTTCTCATCGTTCTTCTTTGAAGCTTTCGGCGTCTCGATGATTGGCCTTGCAATTGCCTGTTCCCTGGCGTTCCACAACGGCAGAAAACACTAGTGTTCAATATGCTGCTGCGTGAACTGACTGTGTTTTGCAAGCACGGATGATGACGGAAAAACAGTTGTGAAGTACATAAGTCAGTCAACTGCCGCCGAGTGTGGATTGGCATGCATCGCAATGATTGCAGATGCGAACGGGAATCACATTGGACTCACCGAGCTACGCAGACGTTTCCCTATCTCGCTAAAAGGGGCACGTCTTGGTGATCTCATGCGGGTTGCTCAGACGATTGGCCTGGCCACTCGACCTTTGAGACTTGAGCTGGAGGACATCCAAAGCCTTCAGCTCCCCTGCATTTTGCACTGGGATCTGAATCACTTTGTTGTCTTAAAAAATATCAAACGTGGCAAGGCGACCATACTCGATCCCGCCTTCGGCGAGCGAGTTCTATCGATGTCGGAAGTGTCTCGTCACTTTACCGGAATCGGGCTAGAACTGAGCCCAACTGATGGCTTTGCCCGGCAAGCCGAGCCTGCGCCCGTTTCACTGAAAGAACTGACAGGCCCTTTGCGCGGAGTTAAGAGCGCACTTGTCCAGATTCTGCTTTTATCATTAGCATTACAAGTATTCCTTCTGATCGCTCCATTCTTCATGCAGTGGGTCGTCGATCAGGTGCTTGTAACCTCGGATCATGATTTGCTCACCGTCCTCGCCGTTGGATTCGGCTTGGCACTCCTGCTGCAAGTTGCGATCGGACAAGTGCGTGCTTGGTCAGTAATAAATATTTCAGCTCAACTGGGCCTGCAGTGGACTCGAAATGTAATCATTCACCTCCTCCGGTTGCCCTTGAAATTCTTCGAGGCTCGCCACTTGGGCGACGTCACCTCCCGACTGGGATCTATTCAATCCATCCAAAGAACCCTTACTACAAATTTTGTAGAGGCATTGGTTGATGGGTTGATGTCTATTGTCACACTGGCGCTGATGCTGGTCTACAGCTGGAAGCTAGCATCTGTGACCATGCTCGCAGTGGCCGCATACTTACTCCTTAGATGGGTTTCATCCATCCCCTTGAAGCGAAGAACCGAGCTTCATCTTGTGGCTGCCGCCAGGCAGGAGACCCATTTACTTGAATCGATTCGCGGCATTCAAAGTCTTAAGGTGGCAGGTGAAGAGGCACAACGAGGTGCGGCACATTCCAACTTGATGCAGGACGCTGTAAATCAAGAGATCCGGTTGGCAAAGTTCGCGCAGGTGTTTGTAGGCGCAAATCAGCTAATATTTGGACTAGAGCGAGTCCTTGTGATTTGGATCGGTGCCAACCTAGCACTTCAGAGTGTCTTCTCAGTAGGCATGCTCATCGCTTATCTAGCATATAAGGACCAATTCGCGCTGCGGATGGCGGGCTTGGTTGATCGTGCCATAGAGTTTAGGCTGCTGCGGCTGCACGGGGAGCGTCTCGCTGATATCGTACAGTCAGAACCTGAGTCATCGAACCCAGGAGGATTGGGGCGCCCTGATTCACTGAGAGGCATAGAAATTAGAAATGTTTCCTATCGTTATTCCGAGGGAGAACCTTGGATCGTAAATGATTGTAGTTTTACAATCAAACATGGCGACTCGGTAGCGATTGTGGGCGAATCAGGCTGTGGAAAAACAACCCTCGTGAAGCTCATTTTGGGTTTACTAAAGCCGGATAAAGGGTCACTGTTGATTGGCGGCATCGACACATCACAATTGGCAACCAACGATCTCAGGGCAATGATCGGAGCAGTGATGCAGGATGATCAACTCTTCGCCGGGAGCATCGCGGAAAACATAAGCTTTTTTGACTCGGATCTTGACTTCGACAGAGTTCAAAGAGTTGCGGAACTGGCAGCTATTCACCTAGATATATCGGCAATGCCTATGGGCTATCAGACGCTGATCGGTGACATGGGAAGTTCTCTCTCTGGTGGCCAAAAGCAACGAATAGTCTTGGCACGGGCACTCTATCGCAACCCGCTCGTGCTTGTTTTAGATGAAGCCACCAGCCACTTGGATGTCATGAAGGAGAGGCTTGTCAGCGACGCGATCAAGAGTCTGCCGATCACAAGGATAATCATTGCCCATAGACCTGAGACAATTGCCAGCGCCGATAGAGTTTTGGTAATGGAGCAAGGACGCATCGTTCACGAGTTTGGAGCCCAGGTACAACTAGAAACAGCTAGCCCTTAAGTTTACTTCGGCAACTCCCGCTAAAAGTCTGCCACTGTGACCGCTCACCCGATGCCGAAAGTGATCAAATCAGGCAACGCTTGCAAGGCCTTCAATTCTAAGCCTGATTGGCTTGACACTTGGCTCCAACCCCGATCCCAAGGACATGGCTGCACTGCAACAGGCGATGGTCGATCCGCGACGGCCGTACTACGAACGCGGCCCTGAAAGTGAGACCTAAGAAATCAAAAGCCCTGCATTGCAGGGCTTTTTTTCGGTTCTTCTCCCATGAGAGGGGAGAGGCTCACTGCCGACCCGCTAGATTGTGGTTGGCGAGACTCAAAACCTGTCTCTTATACCCATCTAGATGTGTATAAGAGACCGCCC
>NZ_DF978463.1:0-5130 GCF_002897135.1 Nostoc cycadae WK-1
CAACCACGCCATTGAGAACGAAAGAACGGTTAGGTGTGGAAGTGGCAGTGTCGCAAGGAGTCAGTCCGGTTTAGCTCAGGGCGGATGCAATCAGTTCGGCATCTATCAAGTGGGCTAGTCTCAGGTCGGCAGTTCTAAGGTTGGCACCGCTCAGGTTGGCACTGCTCAGGTTGGCACTTCTCAGGTCGGCATTGCTCAGGTAGGCAGTTCTCAGGGCGGCATCAATCAGGTTGGCATCAATCAGGTTGGCATCAATCAGGTCAGTACTGCTCAGGTCAGTACTGCTCAGGTCAGTACTGCTCAGGTCAGTACTGATCAGGTTGGCAAGTCTCAGGTTGGCAAGTCTCAGGTTGGCACCGCTCAGGTCGGCATTAATCAGGTTGGCATCAATCAGGTTGGCACCGCTCAGGTTGGCATCAATCAGGTTGGCAAGTCTCAGGTTGGCAAGTCTCAGGTTGGCAAGTCTCAGGTTGGCACCTCTCAGGTTGGCACCTCTCAGGTCAGCACCGCTCAGGTCGGCACCGCTCAGGTCGGCACCGCTCAGGTTGGCATCGCTCAGATCAGCATCGCTTAAGTCAACATCACTTAAATTTCGATTCTTAACTGCTTGACTAACAATCTCCTGTACTAAACGCCATTTATCATCAGATTCTGTACTTTCATTTCTCTCTGAACTTTCGCTTAAGACTTGAATATTTTGAACAGGGAAATCGCTAATTGTTGTTAGTTCTCCTGAGTCGATGAGATGTTTAAGCCGTTCGATATCCTCTTGAGAACCTTCTATAAATATTTTGATACTGCCTTCTTTAATATCAGTAATTTTTATACTATGTCCTGAATATTTTCGTAAAAACAATTCAATAGATACTGATAAATCATTATTAACTGAATTTATATCGCCTTCTAATAAAATAACTGCTTTAATTGTTTTGTTGTCTTTATCTATTACACTCACTTGGCGGCGAATTATTTGCACTTGCTCCTCTCCCTCATTAATATCTGGGCTACTAAAATCATTTTTTACTAGTCCATTAGATTGTTCTCTTTCTAGTAATTCTGCAATCTCTGTCCAATCCAATAACTTCAGTTCATCACATATTTTTTTAAAAGAATCAAACTGAATTGGTTGGCGCTGAAAAAATTTTGTAATCGTGCTGCGAGATAATAATATGGACTTCGCAAAGTTTTCTTTTGAGGCAAATCCTAGCCTTTTCAAAGCTTTATTAGCTCTTTCTAAACCTTCTATAGAAGCTATATAAGTTATTTTATTTTTTGTTTTACTTAAACTAGATCCCGCCATAGTTTAGTTTATTTTTATTTATTAAAAAATAATTATGCAGTCATAACTAGAGCATAAGGTAATCATAAGATAACTACAAATTAGTTACAACAAAATCATTGTGTAGTCTGTATTGCAAGGGTTTTGCTCCACATTAGAAGTGTGAAGTCCACATACTCTGCAAAATCCATGAATAACAAGCCAACTTCTAACTCTCGCTCAATAATAGAATTAAGCATTGCTCAGGAACGCTTGAGACAAGCGCGTTACAGTTTCAATCTTGCATTAATTACAACTGCGTTATCTGCTGGTATTAGTATTGTAGGTGCAGGGCTTTTACTATCAGGCAAAGTTCCAGAGGGAGGCATTACTGCTGCTGGCGGCATAGCTGCAAGCGTTCGATGCGTTCAGCTTGCCAAGGACACTAACGACAGGCTCGATAAGATTTTAGCCGAGTTAGAGGATGAAACTTAAATAAATTTTAACTATGAGTACGATGAAGAAGAATTTTAAAATCTAGCGTACACTCGATTTTTGCTAAAATAATAGTATGAATTGGGTGTATGATTATGCCTGTAAAAGAAGCTTCAATAGCCAATCTTAAGACTCAAGCCCCAAAATGGCAGCACTTACCGACTAAGCCTGTAAGAGTACCAGAAATTTTCTCAGAACAAGTTGAACAATACGCGCGATCGCTCGACCGAGGCGAATCTATTCCATCATTTAATGATGTTTTCTTCTCAATACACAGATTCTCTGAAAATGAACTGTATCAGTTACTTTTAGCCATATACGCTGTTTACAGGCCAAAAGACCCTAAACCATTACCAATCACTCAATATCCTGTGCAGGCTGGCTTAGAATCACCTCATTGGAGTGGTGATACTGGACGAGATGAACCGCCGCAGTTAACACCATTCGAGACAGTTATCGCTGCATTAAATAATCTGGACAAAGACGAATTACAACAGATTAGACTGGCCTTAGATTCTTTATTATCAGAAGTAGACCATAAGAGTAGCGATCGCCAAACTCAAATACAACCGCAGCCAGAACCAAAACCAGCAGTACAGCCACCACTGCTAGAACAACCAAAATTAACTGATGCTGAAATTCAAGCGTACACTCGAAAATTCGGCTTTGTTCCCTCAAAATATCAACTAGCTATAATCGATTGGATTCTTAGAGGAAAGGGTAACGCCTGCTGTAACGCTGTCGCCGGGGCTGGTAAATCCTCAAGCTTGTTCCTGGTTGCCAAATCACTTGAGGAAGCAGGTATTCAAATTCATGAAGTAAAAATCTGTGTATTTGGTAAAGAAAATTCTCTTGATTTGATTAGAAAATTTGGTAAAAGATGGGAGCAGTCAATCAGCACACTTCATAGTGCTGGCTGGTCATTAGTCAAGCAAGAATTAAATATTAAAAATAGCCGTGAAGTTAGAGTAACTAATAATAAATATAGAGACATTGCAGCGAGTTTTGACTTGTTGCCTGCGCCCGGCAAAAGTAAAATATCTCTTTTAACTGCTAACAAGATTGTTGAAAAGACAGATATTTTTCTTAAATTAATAGATTTAGTCAGACTTTATAACTTAGAACCCAATTCGGAAACATTAGAAAAACTCTGTAAACATCATGAATTTGAAGGGTTATTGAATCCTTATGAATGTGCCAAACAAATCAAACGATGTTTAATGGTTGGTGAACAGCAAGCAGCCAATAAAGTAGCCTTTGATTTTGTGGATCAACTGTGGCTACCAATTAAATGGGAATTATATCAACGTAGCTGGTTCAAACCTTACAAATTTGTCTTAGTTGATGAGTGCCAAGACTTAAACGCCATTCAACTAGAATTAGTCTGTGCCTTAGCTGGTAAGCACGGCAGAATTTTGGCTGTAGGCGACCCAAGACAGGCTATTATGGGCTTTGCAGGCGCAAATTGTGATAGTTATCAAGCAATTTATAGAAGAATAAACGCTCAAGAATTACCGCTATCAATTTGCTATCGCTGCCCTAGCATTCATATAGAATTAGTTCAAGAAATCTTTCCGAATATTCCTATTGAAGTTGCCAGTAATGCCAAATTAGGAAGCATTGAGAAAATTACTAAAGATGATGTTTTAGAAAAGATTCAAAACAAAGACATGGTTTTGAGCCGCAAAACTGCACCATTAGTCAACCTTTGCTTAAAGTTAATTTCACACAAGAAAAAAGCTCAAATCAAAGGGCGCTCAATAGGGGACTCTTTAAAAGCTGAAATGAAAGCTATACAAGATGATTTTTACTTTATGTGGAGTGATTTTAATAAATCATTAGATAGCTATTTTGAAAAGAAAAAAGCCACTTACTATGGACTAGATAACGAAGAACAAAAAATTGAATCCCTCGGCGATAAAATTGAGGCTATTAGAGCAATTTATGAAGCTTGCCCCAATGCTCAAAGCGTTGATGATTTGATGCTTGAAATTGATGCTATTTTCTCGGATGAAAACGCACCTATTACCCTTAGCACTTGTCACAGGGCTAAAGGTCTGGAAGCCGAGAGAATATTTATTTACAAACCTAACGATATGCCTATGGTTTGGAAGAAACAGCAGGAATGGCAGTATGAGCAAGAAATGAATCTGCTCTATGTTGCCTTGACTCGCAGCAAGGCGGAACTATTTATCATTGGTAATTGTGATTGGTATAAGGAGAAAGATAATAAAGACGAGCGATCGCAGCAACCAGAAAAAGTATGATGAGCAGCCCAGACATTTTCTCAACTAGTGGATTGAGCAGTATGAGAACGATGATTTTTAATACTGCATACCTGAGTATCTAAATACTTGAATACCTAGATACTCAGGTACTTAACTGAAAACCTTATATAACAATACTTTTAAACTTTAAATATTTAAATAGCTGAGTATGCGGATACCTGAATACTCAAGTACCCTTTTCACGTTGCGCTTTGCGATACTCTGCTAATGCACTGAAAAGTTTTTCAGGATCAAATCCTGAAGTGTTTTGAATATTCACAGCAACTTCGCTGTTAAGTGCAACAAAAGAACCTGTCACTACAGTTATCCCTGAATCAGTAAGCCCAAGTACGCGCAACTTAGCCTCTGAAGAGAGTTTTTTCATCTGCTCTGCCAATAAACTTTCTCGTTCTTCCTCGGTCAGTCCTTCGAGCATTCGTTTTACATCCTGGCTTGTCACGAAATTTATTCCTTCTAGCATGATGCGACCTGATAATAGACAGCTCCCATCATATCTTGCTTGTATGCGGCTAGACAGCGATCGCTGAATGATTTGAATGATTCTTAATACCAGTTTTCCATCTATAGCCAATCAAGCTAAGAACTGTATCTATCTCTTCCTCGTTAGCATTCTCAACCAACTTTACAAGGCTGCTTTGACCCTTTCCCAATGGCTCATTAGCAAGCAATTCACAGAAATATTTGCGGGAACCTGGTGCTAGTTCGTCCATACCCTCAAGCAACTTGACAAACACCTCTGGGCTAACCCACTTCTTACCACAGCGAAATTGAGACAAGTGATCCTTGCCTATCCCGACTTTCTCCGCTAAATCCTTACCCTTAATGCCGTGTTTGTCCATTGCCATTTTGAAAATTTCGTGTATCTGCATAATTAATTCTTAAGTGATTATTACCAATAGACATATTATGCAATAAAATCTATCTAATAGATATATTGAATCGACCTCTTAGGTAGATTGATTCCTGTCTCTTATACACATCTAGATGTGTATAAGAGACAGGTTTGTTTACTGAAAGGTCAGAACAGTATGAATTAACAAAGGTATATGTAGTTGAGTTTGGTTGTGAACTTATCTTTTGTAAAGAGGA
>NZ_DF978464.1:0-4751 GCF_002897135.1 Nostoc cycadae WK-1
GCTAATTTAAATAATGGTCGCTGGCAAGCTGTTGCTAATGCTTCGCAGATTCAACTCAGCCGTTTTTCACTACAACTGCGAGGAAGACTTAATGGTAATGTGCAGTTAGCTGGTAATACCAAATCTTTTGCGCTTGCAGATATTCGCGCCGCGGGACAACTTCGCGCTAATCAAGGGGTGGCGCAGTTAGCACAACCATTGACAGCGCAATTCCGGTGGAATGGTAAACAGATTATTGTGCCACGAGCAACGACACCGGGAATTAGTGCGAATGGTGCGATCGCCGTACAATTACCAGAAACAGGTACACCGAAAATTGCTGGTTTTAATTTCAATGTCCTGGCGCAGAATTTCAATCTCAATAATACAGGTGTGCAAGTACCGGGAGACATCGCCCTATCAGGCTTTCTCGATTTTAATGGGCGAGTTACAGGTACTTTAGAAACGCCCCAAGCTACAGGTAGTATTCGGCTGCGGGATTTCAATGTGAGTAACTTGGCCTTTGACCCGGTTTTAGCTGGTAGTGTTAATTTTCAAGGTGGACGCGGGGGAAGTCTGCAACTAACAGGGGTGCAAGATAGAATAGCCTTGAACCTGGATGGAAATTATCGCCCAACTTCATTTTTACTCAAGCGCGGTCAGGCAATTAGCACAGGTAGAACCGAAGGTGATAATTTAATCATCAACGCCCAACAGTTTCCCATCGCTTTAGTTGGCGGCTTTATCCCTGACAATAGATTGAAACCCTTGGGCGGACAATTATCAGGAAACTTAGTTGTCAATCTGAATAATTATGCTTTGGCTGGAGACGTAGCCATTTCTCAACCGCGGGTTGCTAGAGTTTCAGCCGCGGAATTTCGCGGTAGCTTCAATTATGCTAACGGTGCTGCTAACTTAACTAACGGTTTATTACGTCTTGGCGATAGTAGCATTGCCTTAAGTGGCAGTGTGCAAACTGGCAATAATCCGCAATTTCAAGTCCAAGCTAATTTAGTCCAAACTAGAATCCAAGAAATTTTACAAGCGTTTAATATCTACGATTTCCAAGACTTGAGTACAGGAACAGAACCGCCAACCCTCGCAGGCGCAGAAGCACTCAACACTACATCTCTTAGCTTACCCAATGCAGACTTACAAACCCAGTTAGAATATTTCTCGAAAATTGCCACAGTAGTAACGCAACAACAACAGCAAGAGGAAAAACAAACGCCGCCTTTGCCTAGCTTGGCAGAATTAACAGGTGCATTAAATGGCACAATTACCGCTAGTGGTTCGTTAAAATCTGGCTTGAATGCAGGGTTTAATCTTCAAGGTGCTAATTGGCAATGGGGACAATATGCTATTAATCAAGTAATTGCTCAAGGTAATTTTGCGGATGGTATTGTGACGCTCTCACCCTTGAGTATTGGCATCAATCAAGGATTAGTAGCCTTCACCGGACAGTTAGGCTTTGACCAACTTTCGGGACAGTTGAATGTAGCTAGTTTACCTTTATCTCTGTTTCAGCCTTTCATCGAACAATATCCTATAGATATTACAGGTCAAGTTAATGCTGTTGCTAATTTGCAAGGTAGTTTACAAGACCCTAAAGTAAATGGTGAAGTATCTCTGGCAAATGCAACTCTCAACCAGCAACCTGTACAAACAGGACAGGTAAAATTTGCATATAATAATGCGCGCGTGAATTTTGATAGTGCTTTACTATTGACGGGAACACAACCAGTTGCAATTACAGGTAGTATTCCTGCACCTTTACCTTTTGTCGCCGTCAAACCAGATAGTAATCAAATCAGTGTCAACGCTAACGTGAGTAACGAAGCTTTGGCGTTGTTAAATGTGTTGACTAACAATCAAGTTTCGTGGGTAGACGGACAAGGACAAGTCGCTGTCAACGTTAGCGGTACATTAAACCAGCCAATTATCAATGGAACTGCCACATTTAATAATGCAACTATCGGCGCTCAAGCTTTATCAGCACCATTAACCAATGTGACGGGAACAGCGCAATTTAACGGCAATACAGTCAATGTAGAAGGTATTCAAGGTAAATACAATCAAGGGTTAGTCACTGCGTCGGGAATCTTGCCGATTTTTACACCTCAGTCTACTGCATCTAATCCCCTAACAGTATTAATAGAAAAACAACTAGATTTTCAGGTTCCAGGACTGTATGAAGGTGGTGTGAGTGGGAATGCGGTAATTCGTGGAACCGCACTCAAACCGCGAATTGGTGGGGAAATTGAACTGAGTAACGGACAAGTTATTATTGGCAATTCCACCACCGCTAATTCAAAACCAGCAACGACAGATAGTAATAACATCAACATTAGTGCTGTAACAACAACAGCAGCTAACCCCAACACGACAACTACAACAGAGCCTACAAATGCTGTAAATAACACTGCTGTAACTAGACCTAATTTACCTGTAGAGTTTGCTGATTTACGTTTGACTTTAGGTAATGATGTGCGGGTTACGAGTCAGTCTCTATTGAGTTTTGTACCAGGAGCCTTAAGTCAACCCATACTTAGCTTTAACGCCAAAGGTGACTTGACCATTAATGGAACCTTAGCCAAGCCTCTCCCGGAAGGAGTGATTCGTTTAACAGGAGGACGAGTCAGCTTATTTAGCACCGAGTTCACTTTAGAGCGTGGCTACGAACAAACAGCAACGTTTACTCCTAGTCAAGGACTTGATCCTACCTTAGATGTCCGACTGTTGGCGATCGTCCCGGAGACATCAGCCACGAGTAACCGAATTTTAGAATCACCTTTGTCGGGAGAAATTAGTGATGTTTCTACCACTAATTTCGGGACTTTACGTACTGTGCGCGTACAAGCCAGAGCCACAGGACGAGCCAGTGAATTAAATCAAAATTTAGAACTTACCAGTCAACCTCGCCGCAGTCAGGGAGAGATTGTGGCGTTGCTAGGTGGGTCAATTTTGAATAATTTTGCTCAAACCGGAGATATAACGCAAGGATTAACCAATTTTGCTGGTACTACTATTTTAGGCAGTTTGCAAGGAACTATTACTGCGATCGGTCAGGCTGTTGGCTTTAGTGAATTTCGCATATTTCCTACTCCCATTACTGATCAAACATCAAGACGCTCATCTGTTCTTGATTTGTCAGCAGAGGGAGTGTTTAACATTAACAGAGATTTTTCTGTTTCTTTATCCCGTCCTTTGTTTAGTAGTGATGCGTCTTTTCGTTATAACGTCCTTTATCGACTGAATGATGAAATTTTGGTGCGTGGCGCAACTGATTTGGGCAGTGAAAATCTCCTGTTATTTGAGTACGAAACCCGATTTTAGTAGGGGCTTAGGCTCCGCCTTCCCGCAGGGTACGGCCGTTCGCCCTGACAAGATTAATGTTTTATCGCAAAGCAAATCGCCTTCATCACAAACGCTACCTCATCCATAGAGAACCTTACGTCATTCGTCACAAACCTTACGTCGTTGCTTATTAATGCTACCTCATCCATAAAGAACCTTACGTCATTCGTCACAAACCTTACGTCGTTGCTTATTAACGCTACCTCGTTTGTTATAAATGGGGAAGAGATCGCTCTAATCAAGCACAAATTAACCTTGCACCCTTGCCCTTTACTTGATGTCGTTGCAAAGTTTTTTATCCTCTTCAGTGGCATTTGGATTTTTCACATAATATTGTAGCCACACACAACCCCTCACCAACAACTCATCTAAACCCTGCACAGGCCACAACCGCACTGTCCTGTCTTCGGATACCGTGGCGATGGTTCGGCCATCGGGGCTGAAACTCACACTATAGACACTGCCCTGATGGCCTTTGAATTCCCGTAACAGTTGCCTCTCCATAGTCCACAACCGCGCTGTCCTGTCTTCGGATGCCGTGGCGATGGTTTGGCCATCGGGGCTGAAACTCACATACCATACAAAGCCCTGATGACCTTTGAATTCCTGTTTCAATTGCCCGTCTAAAGTCCACAACCGCGCTGTTTTATCAGCTGAAGCAGTGGCGATAGTTTTGCCATCGGGGCTAAAAATTACACTTAAAACACTGCTCTGATGACCTTTGAATTCCTGTTTCAATTGCCCGTCTAAAGTCCACAACCGCGCTGTTTTATCAGCTGAAGCAGTGGCAATAGTTTTACCGTCAGGGCTAAAACTTACACTATTGACTAAGCTCTGATGACCTTTAAATTCCTGTTTCAATTGCCCGTCTAAAGTCCACAACCGCGCTGTTTTATCAGATGAAGCAGTGGCAATAGTTTCACTGTTGGGGCTAAAACTTACACTATTGACCCAACTCTGATGCCCTTTAAATTCCTGTTTCAATTGCCCGTCTAGAGTCCACAACCGCGCTGTTTTATCGGCTGAAGCAGTGACAATAGTTTCACTGTTGGGGCTAAAACTTACACTATTGACCCAACCTTGATGCCCTTTAAATTCTTTAAGTAATTTTCCCTTCACACTCCATAACCGTGCGGTATTGTCATTAGAAGCAGTAGCAATGGTTTTACCATTTGGGCTGAAACTTACATTTAAGACCCTACTATTATGTCCTGTCAATTTTTGTACAAGTTGTTTATTATCTAAACTCCACAACCGTGAGGTATTATCATTAGAGGCAGTAGCGATGGTTTTGCCATCTGGGCTAAAAATTACACTATTGACCCAACCCTGATGCCCTTTAAATTCCTTAAGTAATTGTCCCTCCACACTCCACAACTGTGAGGTATTATCATTAGAGGCAGTAGCGATGGTTT
>NZ_DF978465.1:0-290 GCF_002897135.1 Nostoc cycadae WK-1
GAGTCTCAAAAACAGGCAACTATCGCTAATCTGCGGGAAAAAGCTACAAATATCAAATATTTACTATCAATAGAAGTAAATAATGTAGAGCAATTAATTTCCGCAATTGCGGCAACTGGTGAAAGTAAGTATAAACTCAAGGAAGTTTTGAGTGAAGTTCAATCTAGTTTGTCGGTAGCAATAGAAGCTGTTCGTGAACGCAATATTTTCTCTGGTCATAAAGGTTTTGTCAGGGCGGTGGCGTTCAGTCCTGATGGTAAATATATTGCCAGTGCCAGTGATGACAGCAC
>NZ_DF978465.1:480-3998 GCF_002897135.1 Nostoc cycadae WK-1
GATGGCAAGTATATTGCCAGTGCCAGTGATGACAGCACACTAAGGTTGTGGAATACAAGTGGCAAGTTGCTCCACACCCTTAACGGTCATACAGCAGCTGTCACGGCGGTAGCGTTCAGTCCCGATGGCAAGTATATTGCCAGTGCCAGTGATGACAGCACACTAAGGTTGTGGGATACAAGTGGCAAGTTGCTCCACACCCTTAACGGTCATACAGCAGCTGTCACGGCGGTAGCGTTCAGTCCCGATGGCAAGTATATTGCCAGTGCCAGTGGTGACAGCACACTAAGGTTGTGGGATACAAGTGGCAAGTTGCTCCACACCCTTAACGGTCATACAGCAGCTGTCACGGCGGTAGCGTTCAGTCCTGATGGCAAGTATATTGCCAGTGCCAGTGATGACAGAACATTAAGGTTGTGGGATACAAGTGGCAAGTTGCTCCACACCCTTAACGGTCATACAGCAGCTGTCACGGCGGTAGCGTTCAGTCCTGATGGCAAGTATATTGCCAGTGCCAGTGATGACAGAACATTAAGGTTGTGGGATACCAGCGGCAAGTTGCTCCACACCCTTAACGGTCATATCACACCTGTCACGGCGGTGGCGTTCAGTCCTGATGGTCAGTACATTGTCAGTGCCAGTGGTGGTGCTGACAGCACGTTAAGGTTGTGGGATACCAGCGGCAAGTTGCTCTACACCCTCAACGGTCATACAGCAAATATCACGGCGGTGGCGTTCAGTCCTGATAGTCAGTACATTGTCAGTGCCAGTTGGGACAGAACGTTAAGGTTGTGGGGTACCAGCGGTAAGTTTCTCCACACTCTCAACGGTCATACAGCAGCTGTCACGGCGGTGGCGTTCAGTCCTGATAGTCAGTACATTGTCAGTGCCAGTTGGGACAGCACGTTAAGATTGTGGGATACCAGAGGTAAGTTGCTCCACACTCTCAAAGGTCATACAGCAGCTGTCACGGAGGTAGTGTTCAGTCCTGATGGTCAGTACATTGTCAGTGCCAGTAATGACAGAACGTTAAGGTTGTGGGATACCAGCGGCAAGTTGCTCCACACCCTCAACGGTCATACAGAAATTATCACGGCGGTAGCATTCAGTCCCGATGGCAAGTATATTGCCAGTGCCAGTGGTGACAGAACGTTAAGGTTGTGGGATACCAGCGGCAAGTTGCTCCACACTCTCAAAGGTCATGGTCATATTCTTCGTGTCAGGGCGGTGGCGTTCAGTCCTGATGGTAAATATATTGCCAGTGGCAGTGAGGAGCACACGGTAAGGTTATGGGATACAAGCGGCAAATTGCTTCACACTCTCAACAGCCATACAGGAACTATCACGGCGGTAGCGTTCAGTCTCGATAGCAAATATATTGTCAGTGCCAGTGATGACAACACGTTAAGGTTGTGGGATACCAGCGGCAGGTTGCTCCACACCCTCAACGGTCATACCAATTTTGTTACGAAGGTGGCGTTCAGTCCCAATGGCCAGTATATTGTCAGTGGCAGTTGGGACAGCACGTTAAGGTTGTGGGATACAAGCGGCAGGTTTCTCCACACTCTCAAAGGTCATACCGCAGCTGTCACGGCGGTAGTGTTCAGTCCTGATAGCAAGTATATCGTCAGTGGCAGTGCAGACAAGACACTACAGTTGTGGGATACAAGTGGCAAGTTGCTCCACACCCTCAACGGTCACACCAATACTGTCTGGGCGGTGGCGTTCAGTCCCAATGGTAAATATATTGTCAGTGCCAGTGATGACAATACGCTACGATTGTGGCTTGGTGGTAATTGGCAAGATTGGCTAAAAGTGGGGTGTGATCATTTAGGTAAGCATCCTACACTTCTAGAAGCTAAAACTGAAGACGCAAAAGCCGCAGCACAAACCTGTCTAGACTATGCTAATTGGAGCAACAGCGAAAAAGCTCAGTTCTTAGTTAATCAAGGTCAAGCCATAGCAAAAACAGAGGGAGATATTAAAACTGCTACAACTAAGTTTAATCAAGCCCGAAAATGGGATTCTAATGTCGCTACTCCTAGCAAAACAGAATTAGAACAATTAGCAGCCCCTGCTCTAGTTACTCAGGGAGAGAAGCTCGTCAAAGATGGTAAAGTCAAGGAAGCTCTTGCTGCTTATGCAGACGCACAAAAATTCGATCCCAACTTAAAAATATCTGCTTATTCTTGGAATAGCCTCTGTTGGGATGGCAGTTTAAGAGGATATGTCCAAGATGTAATGTTTGCCTGTGAAAAAGCAGTGAAACTTAAACCTGAAGGTTATATTCGGGATAGCCGTGGTCTTGCTAGGGCTTTGACTGGGAATACTCAAGGAGCGATTGAAGACTTTGAGGCATTTATCAAATCAACTGATGATAAGCAATTAGCAGCACAACGGCAAAGTTGGGTTAATGCTCTCCGTTCTGGTAAAAATCCTTTTACAAAAGAAGAAATTCAGCGTTTATTAGAGGCCAGTCAGTGAACAGTTATCAGTTATCAGGTGTATGGCTTATTGTGGTTCAAGGTTTGCTCGGTGTTAAAGCTGTATAAATTTCGTATTACCTTGGGGTTGATGAGATTGCTTTTCTTCACTGCGTTGCGATCTCAATGACAGCTACTATCTTGAATAAAAACTGAGTATAAAATTTCAAGTTATGGAGTCAGAAATTATTCAACATCCACCTTGGTATGTCGAACCCAAAGAAGGGGAAAGTATCAGTCATTATTTTGGTCGATTTAGGCGACACGAAGCCGTTTGCATTTCATCCCCTGGAACTTTAAGTAAAGCCGCAGGTATTGGCCCGGTATTAGCAAGATGGGAGAAATTTCGGTTTAATCCGTTTCCCAGCCAAAAGGAATTAGACGCAATTAGTCAATTAATTGGCTTAGATGCAGACCAAATTGCTCAAATGCTCCCACCCAAGGGTGAAAAAATGAAACTGGAGCCAATACGCTTGTGTGCTGCCTGTTATGCAGAGCAACCGTATCATAAATTAGAGTGGCAGTTTCAATCAACAGTGGGGTGCAACATCCACAAGTTACGTCTACTTTCAGAATGTCCCTTTTGCAAAGAGCGTTTTGCTATCCCTGCGTTATGGGAACAGGGAGAATGTAACAAATGCCATGCACCTTTTAGAAGTATGAAAAAGCGACAGAAAGCTTATTAGGCGATATTGCCAGTAAAGTTTTATGGCTGTACCCAGGTGTTCCAGAGCTTACTATTACCTACATTGTCTTAAAAATGCGATCGCCAGTAGTTAGCTATGTTTTCTAAGTATAGTTAATAAACATTAAACCAATTTAACTCACAATCTGTTGCAATGACAGTAACCTCATTGTTTTATAGCGTTAATAAGAATACTGAAGACCTTATTAGATACGAATTATTCTTAATCGATTAAACTAATAGGTCTATCCCTCTTCTGTCACTTTCCGGCTATAACGATTAGAAGAAAGGAAAGATAAAACCCTACAAGGTAAGTAGAGCAATGGATGTAGAATTACAAATCCTGAAAC
>NZ_DF978466.1:0-3680 GCF_002897135.1 Nostoc cycadae WK-1
ACGAAGTCCCAGGAGTTAGGATTCACAGCTACATTCAACGAGAATACATACAACTCTCGATTTTTGATTTCCTCTAAGAAAAAGCGGACAAGGTTGGCCGCTTTTCTATTCAAGATTCTGATCGCGCTCCAGCTTCTCTCTTATGGCCTGTCTAATCCAAGCAGCCTTTTCTTTGCCGGCTGTAGCTACAACCTTTTCATATAGGGATGTAGGCATACGCAAAGTTACGACAGGGCTATCTATTGGCTCATCACCAGCCGGAACAAACAAACCACCTTCACCCTGCTTAACTTTATAAGGTTTATCTCGTTTCATACTTTATAAAAATGCCTCAAAGTCATGATAACACCCTTGTATACATGGTGCGAACGTGTTACCATGTATACATGGATTTATAAAGGCATCTGACCAATGACCACTAATAAATTTTCCGCTAAAGCTCACACCAGACCAGAGCATAACTATTCAGTTTTTCACCAAGGCTTATTACATGAGAATAATTCTGAAGACTACGCGCTGAGGCACATTTACAGCGTAGAAAATACCAAGGCTCTACTCAAAAAATGGGGCTGGTCGGACGAACAAGTTAAACAAGGTATCGACCATGCAACCATTGACGTGTATAAGCATCAAGTTTGGTTACGCATTCCTGGCAACATTGAGAAACGCAAAGAAACTGTTAAGATTCGCGGTATATCGCGCTTTATCAGCAAATTAGACTATGTTGATATACTAATCAAACGTTGCTGGGATAAAGCAGACCCTTACAAGCTAGAACCCGGCGATAATTGGGATGAATTAATTGCACGGGGCAACACTGGTGATTTTTATGAGGTAAAGCTATACAAGCATGAAATCACCTGCACCTGTCACGCTTACAGTGGGATTGAGAAAGCTTTTAGCCAAGATTATGTAGCGACTAAACATTTAATGCTACATCCAAAGGCACAAGGTCAAACCCCAGATAAACACGTCTTCGCTGCTTGGAAATATATCGGTGCTGAGACTTTGAATCAGTATCAATATTGCTGGCTAGAACGCAGAGATGCGGCAATGCGTGAGATGCAAAAATGGGGTGATGATTTTGATGATGATGGCGACGACGAAATAATGACTTATTAATAGGCGGCTAGGGCATTAGGCATCTGACCAAAGAGTCTAAGCCCCAGCACAAAGGTAATGATAACATCCAAAGTAAAAAGGCGGCCACGCGCAGGCCGCCTTATAGAAATGAAATTAACAACTGATTAATTATATTTGGGCAAACTGCGATCGCCATTTATCAACTTATTTCTTGGACTTTGATAGTTTAATAAACTTAATAATTTCTTCTAAACTCGCGCCATCAAGTTGCATCAATTTAATATCGAGAATCAGATCGGGAGGGATTGATCCAATGCTCCTACCCTTCCACTTATTATTAATTTTTTCTTCCCAGTTAAAACCCCATCGCCAATGTAAGGGGTTGTCAGGGTCGCGCTCTCCAGCTTCGACGCGGGGATATTCGATAACAGAGCCATCTTTAAGCTTTTTACGTTCAATGTATGAATATAAGCAACCTTTCGGCTGTTTTTTAGGTTTAGTTTCCTGGTGTATTTCTGGCTCTAGCCCACAGATACCGCAGCCGCCACTTAAATAAATGTGCTGTAATCGGCAGCTAGGGCAGAGTACTATAGGCTCAGATTCTTGTGTACGCTCGATATTTGGCATCAGATTTAATTTCTCTATTCTCTGATTTTCCTCATCAATGATTGTTTGAGAAATAGCGATCGCTTTATCCTTCTCCTTTTTAGATTTGCAATTATGCTGTAAGTCTTTAATCCGGCCTTGCTGTTGGGAAATTCGTTTATTACATAGTTCAATTTGCTCATGAATTGGTAAATTGTCACAGCGAATAAAGCGATTGTCTTCAGAAACAATGCTTTCATAGACTGATGAAGGCACAGGGTGAAGGCCAGAAGTAGACCGCCAAAATTGCTTTTTACCAAAATCTGTAGCGATTGCTGAATTATTTACACTAGTTTCATCCTCTAAGCTGTAATTCCAAGCTTGTAACTGATCTGGTGTGTAGTCGCTACTATACCCATTCTCCCAAGTAATAGTAATTTTCTTGTGTACACTCGATATACAGCCTATTTTTCTAAAAGGGGTGACAATACGTTTCCCGACCTTGAAGGGGTTGCTGAAAGTGTCGCCCACAGCGTATTTAGCCATCGTTGCCCCCCAAGTAAGCTTTTCTCATTCCTGCCCACTGCTGAGGGCTGAGGTTTTCAATTTCTTCCTTGCGCTGCCATACCTCGCGGTCATCATTAATAGTTCTATCCTTTGCCCCTGACATTTTCTTAGAGGATGCCAATTTGCGAAGTTCAACTTGAATTGATATCGTTGTGCGCCAATCCTGCCTACTTATTTTGTCAAGTTTGGCGCAGATATCAGGTTTAAATCGGGTATCGAAGTTTGATAAATCGACCGCACCCCAGCGATCGCTAAACTTTGTACAATCCCAGTTTTGGCAGGCCACCCATTTATCATGATCAGAATCATAATTTGGCATAACCAACCTAACTAAGTGAGCCTGCACAATTCCCGAATCGCCGCAGCAGAAACAATGCCATTCCGGGTAAAATAGCTGCTCCTCTTCTTCAGATTTTGGCTCACGCAAGGGTAAAGGCTCGAATTGGGGTAAGTCATCAATGCTCATGATTCTTGCCTCCCAATTAAATTATTTTTCACTGCCCACTGTGCAAACTGGCGGCGGGTGGCTTGCTCTGATTTATCATCTGTCTCAGTTTGAAAGCCCAAAGAGCCAAGTTCATTGATTTTTGCAAGCCATTCGCCGCGGCAGGGGTGATTTTCCCATTTTTCATTTTGCACCGGGGGAGTTTTACCCCTAGATTTTTGCCATTGCTGGGCTAAATCTTCCCAGTTGGCCGCAATCCATTTACTGATGAGTGTTGGCGGAGTTGGTAGCTGTTTTGATTTTTGCTCTGAAAAATTCAAAAAATCCTCTCTTTCTGCTTCTGAGAGAGAGTCTTTAAAGTTTGAATAAGTCTTATTAATCTGAGGCGTTGCAGAATCACCCTTTTGTAAGGGTTCTGGCTGTTGATTTTCGCATTTTTGAGACTGATTTCTCACTTTTGAGACAACTTTCTCATTTTTGAGATTACTGTCGCATTTTTGAGAATCTTGTCTCATTTCTGAGAAAGTTGTCTCATTTTTGAGACTGGTTACACCACATAAATTACGTATGCTAAAGCCAATATCTTGAAAATCAAAGATTTCAAGCTCTTGAAGTTTAGCAACGGCTCTATAAAATGTTGCTTTACTTACATTACATTCCTCAATTATTCTCAGTGTACTTACTTCTTGATAGCGATCACCCCATGAATCAAGCTCAACTAAATAGCTCCAAATACGCCACTCAGCAGCAGTTAAGTTACCCTGGCGGAGTTTTCTAGAAGTCTCTGGGGTAAGGGGGTAAAAATCACCGTTAATCTTCACAACTACCCCCTACAAAAAATGCAAGCGTAGCAATACGGAAGCTCAAAGCCCCGTATTTCAGCATTTGTGTAAAATTGCTGATTGTCATATTATGCTTTTAATTAGGTTAAGAAATTGCCCCGGCTAGATTTGGCTTGTCGGGGCTATTTTGTTTAGATACAATCGAATCAATCTACCTA
>NZ_DF978467.1:0-3519 GCF_002897135.1 Nostoc cycadae WK-1
CACTTTATTCGATGTTGATACCTGAAGCCTGTTGATAATTGCGCCCTGCGGATTCAAAGTCCGGCACTACTTGGGCAACTATTCCCAACTGGTGGTAGGTGCTGGCATAATTATAGCGATCACAATAGTCGATTAAAAGATCCAAATCCTGTTGATAATTGCGCCGTGCTTATTCAAATTCCCGCAATTCTTGGGCAACTCTTCCCAACTGGTGGTAGGTGCTGGCAATAGAGAGTTTCTTACTGCTCAATTCTAGGTTTTTAATATTTTCTAGTATATTTAGTTTTCTCTCGTATGATTGTTTAGCTTCTTGATACTGTTGCATTTGTAAGTAACTATTTGCTAGTAAATCAATCGCAACAACTATTTCATAACCATTTTCACTTTGTATAAATGCTGGTGGATAGTTTTCAACCAACCGATAAACGTTTTCAGCTAACTTCAGGTTGCTTTGGTTATCATTAATTAATTCAAAGTATTTATCTAAACAAAAATATATACTGATACTTTCTTGCTTTTCTAAACAAATCTGCAACGCATTGTAGAGATTTTCATATTCCAGCCGGCAGAAAATTATACCCAGTTGGCGTTGTTGAGCATCTTTAGAATTCATCCACCTGTTATAAGAATTTGCCAAACCTTGATAGTGGTTTTTAAATCCCTCACGCAAAGCTGCACGAGTTGCTTCATCCAGAGTATCTAACTTAGTCTTCAAAAAATAGGGTAAAACAGGTTGAATCGTCAATAAGCGTGATTCTTCATCAATTGGTGAAAGCAAACCCCAGTTAATCGCCTCTTGAATTGCATCACTGAATTTATCAAAATGATAATCTTTTAATGGCTCAAAACTTTGTAATTGCTTGACATAATTGGGAATATCTGATGTGTCAATAAACTTACTAAACTGAGTCAAACACAACAGCAATTTTTGCGCTGATAGTGATAAATTACTGTGAGAATATTCTACACACTGCAAAATACTTTTAGTCTTATCTTCACTCCCCGTATCTAAATCCACATCGCCAGCTTGCAACCCCTGCAAAATCTCCTGTGGTGATTGCTTTTGCAAATTTGCTAACACAACTTGCATTGCTAAGGGATAACCTGCTAACAAATTCATCAATTTCTGAAAATCCCCATCTTGGCGAATACCAGCAATCTTGTTTTGAGGTAAATTCCGTTCTAAAATTTTCTCTGCTAATTCCGTCCGGGCTTCTTTATCTAAGCCGCGCAACTCATAAATATTGTGTTTAAATGTGGTAGCTTGTAACCAATCTTCCCGACTGCGGGAACCTAAAATAACTTTGGTATTTCCACCTTGCAACTGCCCTAAAAAATCGCGGATTTGATTGCGTTCTGTCTCTGGTAAAGTATTTTGAATTGCCAGTTGTTGCCCTGTCACCGATTCTAAGTTGTCTAAAATCAAGGCGTAAGATTCAGCCCGCAGTTTTGCGACTAATTTTTGTACCTGCGCCGCCTGATTCATCGCTTGAAACTGGGCTTGTTCAAATTTGCCATATACCTGCTTACCAATTTCATGCAAAATTTGTGTGAGTGTCCACGCCTTTTCGTCATAGCCAAAATAAAAAACATTCCTGACAAAATTGGTGCGTTGCCACCATTCCCGCAGATAATTTAACAGGGTAGTTTTGCCTGTTCCCCCCATTCCCTGCAACAATAAAATATTCTGCCTGAGTACAGCTTTCTCAATTTTGAGAATTTCTAAATCCCGCCCGACAAAACCATACTCTGGCAAGGGGAAGCGATACTGACTGCCAAAAGTTTCCCAATATTTTTCTTCTTCTTCTGGTGTAAATTGGCGTAAATTAAAATTCACTGTCCGATTGCAATACACCACAGGTAGCAACCAATCTTCTAAATCAATTGACTTAATATAAGCTTTGCGTGATTTATTATTGAATAATTCCCGTCGACTCAAGCGAATCGCTTCAGTGATGGGTTTGTTATTAAATAAATGCTCATAAAGCTGTGCCATCATCAACTTAGCCGCCGACACGGTGACAGAATACCCCATCGCCACTACCATCTGCATTCCCGCCGTCATTAACCGACTTCCCAAGCTGGTTTCCCGGATATCTTCGTCGGGGTTGTCGTTCTTCACCTGCTTTCCTGACTGACAAGCATTGAGAATACAAACGGGAATTCCCTTCCCTGTCAGCAAATCTGCTAACTCCTGCGCCTCGACTAAATCAACTTTTCCTTGAGTCTCGCCCTCAAAAGCTAAAAACGCCCTCAAACCGTCAAATTTCTGCCAATCATTCCGCCCATAGCGCCCTTGATATAAATAGCGTCCGGGTTTGCTTGGTTGTTGTATCTGTTCATAAGTCATCAGCGCCCCATGACAATCTAAATGGATGACATGGTAATATCCCGCGCCTTTGGCTTCCAAATGATCAGATAAAGCTTGGTAAGTCCCCGGACGCAGTAATTCTACATTCACCCGCAAGTGGCTATTTTCAATCAACTCCAGCAACGGGCGAGAAATTGTCCGATAACCTACGTCTTGTTCTTCATCGGGACGCGCCACCACTACTAACAAATTAATCGTGGGGGAAGTTTGCACATCCGCATAGATGGGTGCTGGTTGGTTACTCTTCCGCACCATCACGCAATTCACTGCTAGGGGATAAGGTAAATCTGGATCTCGCAGGGCTTCCCAATGCAGTGCTTGAAATTCTGGTGTTTTACCAACAATTTCAATTTGTAATTGACTTAAATTACTTCGCAGGCGTTGATATTCGCCATAAGCATTAAAATAAAACCGAAAAACTTGGTTAAATAACTCTTCGCCATAAGTTTTAATACTAACTGCTGCTGCTTCTGCCTTCACCGTATCCAGCAGGGGAAACATCAACCAGTCTTCAAAATACCACTCTAGTTGTTTTTCTACCTTGGGTGTAAAGGGGTCGGTAATTTTTACTAGATAATCTCCTCTTCCATCAAAATTAAGAATGGCATTAAATCCACCTTCTGTTGGCGATTCTTCTCGAATAGTGATAGTTGGCATGGTGTAGGCTGATGCTATTGGCGCATAGTCTTATGCTACACAACAGAATCGTCTTTTCCCGATACGGTTTGGTTAAGGTTTTAGTATTTTGATATCCCTCACCCTCTCTTTTTAAAGGCAGGAGGCAGGAGGCAGAAGGCAGAAGGAAAAGTCTTACTATCCCTTGCATTCAAGCTTTTAAATTTTCCTAACATATCTGATACCGTTTCACTTTAAGTTTGATCCAAATAGACCGCAGGGGGGCGGAGGAGAAATTATTTCGGCGTACGCAATTATAGATTTTGCATACGCAATTGTTATTTTGGCGTACCCATTTGTTATTTCTGCTTACGCAATTATAGATATTGCATACGCAATTGTTATTTCGGCGAACTCATTTGTTATTTCGGCGTACGCAATTGTTATTTCGGCGTACGCAATTGTTATTTCGGCGTACCCATTTGTTATTTCGGCGTACGCAATTATAGATTTTGCATACGCAATTGTTATTT
>NZ_DF978468.1:0-3515 GCF_002897135.1 Nostoc cycadae WK-1
GCCTGTTGAGGCGCGCTGTTATCTTTTTTAGGGGTAAAAAGATTGCCACGAGAAGCCCCCCCAGATGCCTGTTGAGGCGCGCTGTTATCTTTTTTGGGAGTAAAGAGATTGCCACGGGATGCGCCTCCGGTTGCTTGTCTAGGCGCACTATTACTTTTATTTGGGGTAAAGATACTGCCGCGAGAAGCACCTCCAGTTGCTTGTTTGGGTGCAGAATTTTTAACCGGCGGAGTAAATGTTATGGCAGATGCACTAGCACATGTACTGCTAACAATCAGAGCAATGATGCTCAATGTAGTTAGATGTCGATGTTTCATTATGTTTGACCTCATCTCATTAAGCAGTGATAGAAAATACATTGATAACCACTGTACAGATAACTCCTGAAAAGCTTCTAAACACTAGTTAAATTAGGGAAGGTTACTAGCATTTATATCCGAATTTGGATGAAAAATCCATAAAATAAGTGTTTTGTTTCATCCGAAATTTCACAGTAATATTACGTAATCAAGACCAGTTCCCTACCAAAACAAAGGCAGACCAAAAAAACGGATCGCGGAAATCAGTTTGGCGAATTAGGTTAATTTGTGCCTGTCGTAGTGCTTCAGCTTTTGTGATTTTGGGCTGCCGTAGTTGGTCATAGAAACGAGTCATGAGCATTTGGGCGGCTTTATCTTTAACTGGCCAAAGTGTGGCAATAGTGGAACGAGCGCCGGATTTCACCGCTAAACCTGCTAATCCCAGAGCAGCACGATCATCTCCACTAGCAGTATCACAGGCACTTAGTACTAATAATTCGATCGCCTTTGATGAGTTTCCACTACGATTTTTCAGGAGTTCGGACAATTCTTTCACATTCACTTGTCCATCCCACGTAAGTAAGAAAGTATCTTCGAGACGAGAACTAAATTGTCCGTGGGTTGCTAGATGGACAACATTAGCCTTATTAGATTTGATCTGATCGGCGAGGGCTTGACTGGTGAATTGCTGGTTGAGTAAGGCTGAAGATGGCACTTTTTGGGCGATTTGCTTCACTTCTGATTCCACTGCTGGTAAAGCACTAAAACCAGCACGAGATTCACTAATCCCACCGACAATCGCATCAATGTGGTTTTGTTGGAATGACCGAGCCGCCATCAGTTGCAATCCTGGTGAGAGCGCCACAGCATACTTTTCAATCAGATATTGCTTACCGTCGTATAAGGCTGCCATAGGAATGTTCCGCAATCGCCCATCTAAGACAAATACCAATGTTTTAGTGTCTTTGAAGGCTTGATCTGCTTCTGCTGGACGAATCAACCAATCATAAATTTGTCGGGATAATTGCTCCCGAACGGTTGAGTCGGAAACTGGGTTGAGAGCAACCAGGAACTTCTCTAGAGTTTGATCAATTTCTGCTTGAGATTTGGCAGTGGCGTAGTAACGTAGTGGTTTTCCGGCTTGAGAGAAAATTACGCCTAGGCGATCGCTTAAAATAATCGGATAAACGACTGTTGCCGTCGGGTCAACTTTGTCAATTTGCTGGGCTTTATCCAAACAAGCTTCCCGGAAAAAGTTATCCAGTTCAGCAACTTGTAGTGATTCAATCAATTCGCGTGCTTGAGTTAATGCTGTCTGGCTAGGTTGGTCATCTAGCAGTAAACTCACTAGTTCCCGATAGACAGGCTCAACACTTTCCCGGAAGGAAAATTGGACATCGGGGTTGACAGCAGCCATATCCCCACGCAATGCCTTTAATGACTTCACTGCTTCGGTATAAGCTGTAATTGCTTGGGGGTGGTTGCCTTGTTGTTTATATAACTTGCCAACCTGCCAGGCTGATTGAGCAATCAAATCATCCGCTTGAATTTCACGGGCAATATTCAGAGATTTCTCGGCTAGTTCCTGTGCCTGAGACCACTGTTTTTGGCGACTGTAGAGTTGCGCCCACTCATACAGCGCATAGGATTGGGCGCTACTATCCTGAATTTTTTGGGCAGACTGAACAGTGTTCGCCATCAGTTGTGCCAAATCTTGACTAGGTAAAACTTGCTCTGGGTTTTTTAAGCGATTCAATGTGGCAACAAAATTAATTGCTGCACCCAGGGAACTATGACTGGGCGGCAGTTCTGACAACTGTTGTCGTAATTGTGGTGCCAGGGGAATTGCATATTCCAGTTTGCCGTAATCTACTAATAATTTGAATCGAGCTAAACGCGCTTGTAAAGCTTCATTAGGATTTGTAGCTGTGGTTTCGGCATCTTCAAAGTAATTTAGGGCGGCTTCTGGGTCTTGCGAATCAGAAGCAACTTTCCCCAGACTGGCAAGAATAGAACTTAATTGAGTTTTAGCGGCAATTTGCTGGGCTGTGGCTAAACTTTGTTCTAATACTGGCTGACTGTTGCGATCGCCAATGGCGTGTAAAGCTAAACCCAGAGATCGCAACCCACTAACTTTGATTTCGGAATCTGGCATTGCGGCTAACTTCTGCCCTAACGCCTCCAATTGCTGTTTTGAACGACGGTAAAATCCCAAACTTTGTAAGGCTTGTGCTTGATTGATTTGACTGCCTAAGCTGCCCATTTTATCCCCTGCTTGCTCATAATATTTTTGAGCTTGTCGCCAAATATCTAGGGCAGTTTCCGCTTTGCCAGTACGTAGTTGTAAATTTGCTTGAGTATTCAGTATTTGCGCCCAGATAATCGCATCTATAGAGGGTTGAGAAGTTTGCAAAATTTTTACACTTTGTTCGATAGATTGTTGGGCGACTTCCCATTGGTTGAGTTCTTGTTGTGCCAACGATAGGTAACTTAAACTTAAAGCTTCGTTCCGGCGATCGCCTTGGCTATGGTAATTTTGTACTGCCTTCTGCCACGCGTTCACCGCTTCTGTAAAGTTGCCTGAATGGTAAAGCTGTCGTCCTTGTTCTAGCCAATTTGTAGATTCCGTAGCGGATATATTGACATTGAGGCTAGGAGGAGAATTTGTTGGTGCTTGTATAGATGCTTGAGCAGGTGTAATAGTAACTGCCAAATACAAACTCAAAAGACTCAGACTGATATATAGCCAACGACGTTTTTTAATTTGGAGATTCATACGTTAGTGACTAATGGGTTCAAAGTTGGTAGAGGAAAATTTGCAGCCTTAGAAATTTCTGGAGTACATTAAATCGACAAATCAGCATTACAGGGAGATGGGGGTGCTTGAGCATTCACATTGCTGATTTGCAAAAATGCAGAGATGTCCTGTCACGGGCATTAGACCAAGTGTGATCGCGTAACTCCTCATATCTTGGCTGAGATTTTGCGGTATACCACCGCGTCCTGTGGCGACAAAACTACTACCATTTGTATTAGAACAACCACTAGCTATCGGCTGCGATGAATCAGTAACATTGGCTGGCAATTCAATTAAACTCATAAATTAGTCGCCTTTTATACCCATATTTTAGTATTCCCAAAATGCTTTGGTTTCTAACTCAACTGACTAGGAAATGATTTGGGAGTTAACTGGGAGGGTAAGGGGTTTTAAAGTTT
>NZ_DF978469.1:0-3386 GCF_002897135.1 Nostoc cycadae WK-1
CTCTAGTAGTCCACCAAGGAAATTTTGCTGGGTAATACCCTCTAATTGATAAACTAGTCAAAAAAGGGGTTGAGCATGGCGAAAAAGTATATTGTAGATTTAAGAGAAGAGGAAGTTTTACAATTGCAAGCAATCCTGAAAAAAGGAAAGCACAAAGCAAGAACTATCACCCGTGCAAACATTCTTTTAATGGCATCTGAGGGAGAAACGGACACGGCGATCGCTGCCGCAGTTCGAGTTCATGTTGCCACGGTGGAAAGGACAAGAGAAAAGTTTGTGATTGGCGGATTGGAGTTTGCTTTAAAGGATGGGGAACATCCACCAAAAACCAAAAAATTAGATGAAAAACAAGAAGCATTTCTGATTGCGACTGCTTGTTCTAATCCACCAGAAGGAAGAGTGCGTTGGACAATGCAATTATTAGCAGATCATTTAGTAAAAGTTGGTATTATAGATTCAATTTCCGACGAAACAATACGCCAAACGCTAAAAAAAATGAAATTAAACCGTGGTTAAAAGAACAGTGGTGTATTCCCGAAGTTAACGCAGAGTATGTGTTCAGAATGGAAGATGTTTTGGATTTGTATAATGAGCCGTATGATCCAAAAAAACCTACACTATGTCTGGATGAACGCCCATATCAATTAGTAGAAGAAGTAAGACTTCCTTTGCCACCAGAACCAGATCAGCCTGAACGTTATGATTATGAGTATAAACGCAACGGTGTTGTGAATCTATTTGCCTTTTTTGAACCTTTAGCTGGGTGGCGACATATTGAAGTCACACAACGTCGTACAAAAGCGGATTTTGCAAAACAGTTAAAAGATTTAGTAGATATTTATTACCCCCAGGCTGATGTGATTCGTTTAGTTGTTGATAACCTAAATATTCATACTCCCAGTGCATTATATGAAGTTTTCTCTCCACAGGAAGCACGCCGTATTATTCAAAAGTTAGAGTTTCACTATACTCCCAAACACGCTTCTTGGCTGAATCAAGTAGAAATTGAATTATCCGTTTTATCTCGCCAATGTTTGGAACGGCGTATTCCCAATGTAGAAATATTATCTTCTGAAATTGCTGCTTGGGAATCACAGCGTAATCAACAAAAAGCCAGTGTTTATTGGGGTTTTAAAACCAAGGATGCACGTAAAAAAATGCAGCGTTTATATCCAAGCATTTAACCCAGCAAAATTGCCTTGGTGGACTACTAGTTGCTAATGTGGTTCCGGCTACGGTTGAATCATGTAATCAACTCAGCGCTGAGGATCAGTTAGCTTTGCTTTGGTTTGCTTATACCGAGATGGGAGTTACAATCACTCCTGCTGCTATGGGAGCAGCTAATATGGTCTTCGCAGAAAAAACTCTGACGCAAATTAAGCAGATGTCCGCTGAGAAGCAAACGCAAATGATGTGCGATCTAGTGAACCATGCTGATACTCCCATCTGCCGTACCTATTCATCTTTCGGCACAAACATCAAGTTGGGCTTCTGGTATGAGTTAGGTGAGTGGATGAAACTAGGAATCGTTGCCCCGATTCCAGAAGGTTATAAACTTTCTCCGCAAGCATCAGATGTTCTCGAAGCTATCCGTCAACTTGAAGGCGGTCAGCAACTCACCGTATTACAAAATATTGTCGTTAATATGGGGTATACCTCAAAGGTTAGCGAGCAAAACGTCAAACAACCTGTAGTTCCACCTCAAGATATCGCGCCGAGAGCTAAGGTCAGCATTGAGGGCATCGATAACTTAACAGTCCTCAGCTATATGGAGAATATGAACGCCTTCGACTTTCAAGGGGCTGTGGCTTTATTTACTAAAGATGGTGCCTTGCAACCGCCTTTCCAAGAACCTGACTTTTCCCGTTAAGTCTCTTTTGCAAGCTGCCAACCTTCACAAAGGTCGTGTAATTTTAACCAACCTCGCCACAGCACCTGAATACCAATGGGTGTTTTACTTCGATGTTCTAAGTAGCCGCCAAGACGGGCAATGACTTCAACAGCCCAGCTAACTGTTAATACTTTGGGAAGTTTGGGGGACTTAGCTTTTAAAATCTTAAGTTCAAGGGGGTTAAGAATCTCAATGGCAGGAGAGTCAGGTTGAGTGCGGTGTAGATAAGTTAGTTGCAACAGTTCTACCGCAATCACGCTCAAGAAACCAATGAGAACTTTCATCCCATCAGCAGCAAGTCTGTATTTTTCTACCTGACATCCAGACTTGAAAATTTTATGGTATTCTTCCACACGCCAACGATACGTATACCAACGTAAAATTGTAGAAGCCATCTGAATATCTGCAATAACTTCTGTTGTTAACAACATCCATTCCACAGGTGTTTCGCTTTCGGGACAATCAATTTCTGTGGCATAAACAGCATACACAGATAGCGGGTTACGGTTATCAAAACGATAAGGAGTACGTAGATTGACCGGACAAAATCGTATAGCTAGTTTGGTTTGACGAGCAGTACGCTGGCTCGTGGATGGTAATTCAATTTTCTGTTCAAAACTAATAGGTTGAGCTTCTAACTTCGACCACAGACGTTCGCTTTCGGAATCTAAACTACGGTTATGAGCCGCACGAACTATGATTCCAGTGTGTTGGAGTTGGCGAAGTTGATCAAAAACTTTTGTAATATCACCTTCGCGGTCGAAAACATGAATCACTTGTGTGTGCTGGCTTACAAGCTTTTCTACAGTGGTTAGAGCTTCTACCCACTTATAAGATTCTTTCTGTTCAAAAGGGCGGTTTCGGGCTTCTTTACGTGCTGCTGCTTGCCTTTTTTTCTTCTGTGTCGGTGTTTCATCTTTCGGTGGCTTGTGTTTCGGCTCACGATTCCAAAGTTTTTGCCATAACAGACCTATGGATTGACCTTTCTGAGGCTCTATCGCTAAGGCACTGTGTAATATTAAACCATTACCCCCTTTACCAATTGGGCCGTAACCTTCTTTTTTCACCTCAATACTGCCATAATCTAGAAAAGTTGTGTCTCCAACACACAGCACTATGTCGCGTTCTGCAACATTTTCTGCCGTCATCTGACAGTGCGGCTCAATCACGCTGGAAAATTGCACTTTTGGGTTGGCAAAAACTCATAGGCTCTCTTGAGTACCGTTCCATTGCTGAAGATTTCTGACAGTGCTTTCCCAAATCCAAGGCTTAGAGCATACCCAATTGACATTGCGCGCTCATTCAATCGGCGATCTCCCAGAGATATGGTTGCAAAATTCTTCTCCCACCAGTCCAGCATTGCTTGTTACCTTTAGTACCCGATGACAATTAATTTACCGTATATGCTGTGCTGTTCTTCAAGCCCTTTACCAGCAAGCCTTTCAAGACTTAACGGGAAAAGTCAGTTGTCTAATAGCTAACAATGATAAACCAG
>NZ_DF978470.1:0-2563 GCF_002897135.1 Nostoc cycadae WK-1
AGTGATGTGTTCACTCAGAACATTAAAAAGCTGGCTTGGTTGCCTCGGAAACTACCAAACCAGCACTCATTAAAACTAATAAAGGTCAAAGCAAATGCTCAAACCCATTAAACAGTTTAATCATAAGCCAATCAATTGTATGGTGTGCGACGATGACGGCGACGGGGGAGTGGTTGGCGGCGCGGGAGCGATCGAAACGGAAGAAGAGGGGAGAGGGAGGCGAAGAGAGAAATTAACCATAACATATAAACGTTCCAGCCTTCCCTAAATATTTTTTATCAAAAGCACATTCTACGAATTCATAACCATTTCAGTAATTCCGATACCTGACACCGCCATCAAAACAACCGCATTGCTATCTTTGGGTCATAACAATTAGCCACTACAAACTGTTTAGCCGCTTCAAAGACTGTATCAGTATGAACTTTTGCATTATCCACCTCTGCGTTGCTGCTTTCTATAGTCCCAAGGCTTTTGATAATTGCCAGCCCATACGCCAATCTTCTTAAATTTAGCGATCGCCTCTGCATTTCGTAAAGCAATCTTATTAGGACACTTCCCAACATATTGACTATACAAATATGCGTTACCACTGCTCAACTGCTCCTCATTAAGAAGTTTCTCCCCACCGTTCTTAGAGGAATAAACCTCACCGACAATTCGCCCATAGCGATCGCGCTCAATCTCCAAAATTGAAACCCTGCCCCCAACCTCATTAACCAATCTCTGCAAATTAGCCTTTGATTCCTGTCCTAAAGGCTGCTTACTTTCAGGTGCATCAATTCCACAAAATCTAACTCTTGCTTGTAACTGCCCCTGGCGTACTGTAATAGTATCGCCGTCACTGACCTTGACCACTTGCCATTGTGTAGGTATATCTCCTGGTTCCTTGCCAATTGCCTCAGAGATTGATTTAGCACAGCCTGATAAAGCAAATACACTGATAAAAGCTGCAATATAAATTTTTTTTCGATGAAGTTTACAAAATTCCATACTGATTCTCATCACTTACCAAAGTAACAATTGATTCTTTAAGATGGTTGCAGCTTACTGAAAATGTCAAGGTTTCAAGGTACAAGGTAATGAGAAAAGCTAACAAATTAGTTGCTATTGTTTTGGGTGTTGGTGCGATCGCTTCTTCAATATCTCCAGCCTCGGCGGTTCCTTATAAGGGTAGTAATGTATACAAGGTTGTTAAGGAAGGCGTGACATCTATCTATATTTCCTCAACCGCAAATAGCCGCGTACAGGTTGATTTGGGTTCTGTAGAGCGTTCTACCGCCAGAATTGTTGGTGCTTGTGGTGAAGTTCGGATCTCAGTGCCAAATTCCGGCTCATTTACTGGCTTAAAAGTTGATGGCGCTTCTATTTCTGCTGATTCCTTGCCCTCTCAAGTAATGCCTAGCTGTGTAAATGGCACTTTCAGCGAACCTAGACCCGACAACTTCCGTACTCCTAACGGACAAGTTGTAATAGTTAACAAAACTCCAGGCGCGGCGGTCGCCATTGCTCTACCTAATGAAGCAACTAGAAACCTTTCTGTTAACGCCTGCGGATTCGCTATTTTAAGAGCAACTACCAGTACAGCACTACCTGACAGCTTTAGTATTTCGGGAACTGATTATACTACAGCCTCATTACAAGATGCGGGTGATGCTCCCATCTGCCGTACTAGTGGCGGCGAATCTACCGTTTACGTTCCTGGTTCTTGGACAAACTAAATAATTATGTAGCGATCGCCAACTTCCTCTAAGAATTTTAGCGATCGCTTAAATCTCTGCATCCTTCACACTCAGCACTAATAACTTTAGTTCAAATAATGAACGTCGCATTTTAGCCCAAGCCCTGTAGGTCTGGGCTTTTTGATTGTCCAATTGGTTTAACCTAGATAAGTAAGTTTCCGTATCGCTGTTACCTCTGGTGTAACGTGCCTCAAACACCTTAAATTGGTCGGTTGCCCGTGTCGCTACAATCTGGGCAGTTTGATAATCTACCCGTGCCTCGTCAAATTTTACTAAAGACTCTGCAACTTTACCCCTAATCTGATCTGCTAATTGGGCGCGGCTGCGCTGCAACTCCGCGACCTTGACTTGAATATCACCAATAGCGATCGCGTTGCGCTGCGCGTCTGCATTTCCACCTTGCAAGCCCTGGAACAACGGAACACCAATCACATTAAGTAAACCGTTAATAATGCTCGTATCGCCGCTAATAATGCCAGCAATATTTTCAATGATGCCTGTTCGTCTCGGCTGCTGCCCTGTCTGAGTTACAGCATTCTCTTGTGGTGAAAGTAAGTATTGTAGCCCTGGTGTAAGGATGGACAATTGGATAGATTTTTTATTCCTTGCCTTGGCCTCAGCAATGCGTTGATTCGCCTCAGCAATTCGAGCATCGATTTCTTTGAGCAAAGGACTTTGAGTTACAGCCCTAGTCTGTAGCTGTTCTAGGCACACAGCACTAGTTTCTAAACAAGGCAAGCCCCCGCGCAGTAGCCGCCATAAATCATCATTAAATTCTTTCTCAATGATTTCATCAATGTTTGGCTTTCTAAAAGGATTAG
>NZ_DF978471.1:0-124 GCF_002897135.1 Nostoc cycadae WK-1
AGTGCCAAAGCTTGAATGTACAAAGGTTCCGCTTCGCTGTATCTGCCTTGGGAATTGTAGAGCAATGCTAAATTGTTGAGGCTGTTGGCGACAGAGGGATGTTCTTCACCCAGGACTTTGCGGT
>NZ_DF978471.1:399-2291 GCF_002897135.1 Nostoc cycadae WK-1
ATGTACAAAGGTTCGGCTTCGCTGTATCTACCTTGGGAATCGTAGAGTAATGCTAAATTGTTGAGGCTTGTGGCTAAGTCTTTTTCTAAACCTAATTCTTTTTGCAATTCTACAGCTTTGTTTAAATACTTAATGCCTAATTCTTGCTCTTTTTTATAATCTTGACACTCACCCCGTTCAAGTCTTTTTCTATAAATATCACCTAAGCTAAAGTATAAAGTCGCTAACGTTGTATCTTTTACACCGCGCTGTTCTAAATCTTGAATAAATCCTTGCAAATCTTCTATAGGCAATAAATAATCATTGTCATCATCAACGCCAGATAATTCATTACCTGTAAAAGCAAACCGAATCGGCTCTAATTCTCTAGCAGAAATAGTGTTTTTCCTTCTAGATGTAAACCGAAAAACACCATTGCGCCAACTCCAAAAATCAGGTGCTTTTTTAATTAACTCAACTAATATTTGATTAGTCACCCACAAGACAACCGCAAAAGGAAACGCCCTCAAGCCTTCCCTAGTCCACTGCAAATAACCGAAAAAAATCTCTTGTTCTGAACGTTCCTCGCCCAACTTCAAAAAATGAAGCTCTTCTGCACCAGTCACACTAATTACTGCTGGGTTATGTTGCTGCAAATATTCTTCAGATTTTACCAGTTGAGCAATAGCAGCCCTCAAACTTGGTTCGCCCCTTGCCAATGTTACCCGATAGCAACGAATTTGCGACTGTAATTCTGCCTCATACTGAGCAATAACTTCATCCCGAAAACTAGCATCATCACAAACACCTATTAGCAAATTTAACCGATTTGCTTTAGCCTCAACGGAAACAATTAAGTCATCATAAGCATCTCTATTTTCGACATCTGTTAATAAATCATTATCCATCATTAATCAACCCCCTGCGTTTCAAAGTTTCTACAAGAATGGGGTGAACATCATACCAAGTTTCATCATTACGATATTCCAAAACATACAGCCCATGCAGTAGTTCTAAGAACTTTTGCTGCTGCACATCTTGAGGGTCAAACTGCTCATAAGTAATTTTCAAAATTTCAAAATCTTCCCTTCCTAAACGTATAGAAAGGTCATTCCGAATTTGCTTAATCGCTTGTTCTAAAATTTGCTCATCAATGACAATTTTTTCTCCTGGTTTCTGCCGGATAAGCCGCAGGCAAATGCGACAACATACATTAGCTATCCGAATCAATTCCCGCAGTACTCCACCACTATAAAAAACAATATTTTCTATAGATGACTTATCTATTAATTCACTAGGAATACGTTTTTGTAATATCCAACATAAAATATTTTTTGCTTCATGCCGAGGCTGGGCATCAGGTGAGCGATTTTCACCCTTGTTAAAAATTTTTATCACAGGCATTACTACAGTTTGGTAGTTAGTTTCTGCGCTAATAAGTGGCCACAAGAAAGTGTCACACATTATAGAAATAGGGATAGTATAAATAATCCTAAAATTAGGTTGGAACAGAGCTTTAATATTATCTCCATAAATATCTTTAACTCTTCCCAAGTCTAGTTTATCTATATCATCAATGATGACTATAACCTCTTTTTTAGTAACAGTTTGAATCAACGCTGCAATTATATTAATCTGCTCAACTAAATCTGAGATTTTGCGTTCAAATTCCTGTGTAATTTCTTCTCTAACTTTGGCATCAGCTTTTAATTGAGCTTTCAGAAAACTGAGCAAATTAATACCCGCCTCAAGTCCACCTCCAAACTCTGCCTCTGTAGTCCGAGTGCGAGTTGCAAACCAACCATAGATTTGATCTTTAGTAGATTTAGGAATTTCTACCTTGCGGACTTCGGCTTCAGACATTAAATTAAGCGCGATCGCAAATACCCCTCTTCTGTCACTTTCCGTAGAGA
>NZ_DF978472.1:0-1902 GCF_002897135.1 Nostoc cycadae WK-1
GACAGTAAACACTACCCCCATCATTCCCGGATATAAAATAAGCTCGCAGCTGTACGCAGGCTCCAGAACCCAAGTATATCGGGCTATCCGCGAATCAGATCAACTTCCAGTCGTCATCAAGCTATTAACCTCAGAATACCCTACCTTTCAAGAACTACTGCAACTCCGCAATCAATACACCATTAGCAAAAATCTCAACATTGTCGGCATTATTCAGCCATTATCATTAGAAACATATAGCAACAGTTATATTCTGGTGATGGCAGATACAGGAGGAATCGCATTACGCGAATATATGCAAACTCATCCCCTCTCCCTGACAGAATTTTTGAGTATTGCCCTTCAACTAACCACCAGTCTCCATGAATTACATCAAAATCGAGTGATTCATAAAGATATTAAACCCGCAAATATCTTAATTCATCCCCAAACAAAACAAATCCAAATAATTGATTTTAGCATCGCTTCATTACTACCAAAAGAAACCCAAGAAATCAAAAATCCCAATGTTTTGGAAGGAACTTTAGCTTATATCTCCCCAGAACAAACCGGGAGAATGAACCGCGCCATTGACTACCGGAGTGATTATTATTCTTTGGGAGTGACATTCTATGAATTGTTAACCGGAGAATTACCATTTAATAGCACTGACCCAATGGAGTTGGTGCATTGTCATTTAGCGAAAATGCCAACAGTAATCGGGAACAGGAAAGAAATTCCCCAAGTGCTTTCAGATATTGTGTTGAAATTAATGGCGAAAAATGCCGAGGATAGATATCAAAGTGCTTTGGGATTAAAGCATGATTTAGAACTTTGTTTAGCGCAACTCCAAGATACAGGAGTAATTACAGATTTTCTCATCGCTGAACGGGATGTTTGCGATCGCTTCTTAATTCCCGAAAAACTATATGGTAGAGAAACCGAAGTTAATCGCTTATTACAAGCCTTTGAGCGCGTCGTCAATGGCACATCAGAAATGATGTTAGTAGCGGGATTTTCCGGGATTGGGAAAACCGCTGTCATTAATGAAGTCCACAAACCAATTACCCGACAACAAGGCTATTTTATCAAAGGTAAATTTGACCAATTCAATCGCAATATTCCCTTCAGTGCCTTTGTCCAGGCTTTGCGAGATTTAATGGGGCAATTGTTATCAGAATCGGATGCAAAATTGGTACAGTGGCGCAGTCAAATTTTAGAAGTGGTAGGAGAAAATGGACAAGTTTTGATTGAGGTAATTCCCGAACTAGAACGAGTGATTGGTAAACAACCCCCAGCACCGTCACTATCGGGAACTGCGGCACAAAATCGGTTTAATTTGCTGTTTCAAAAGTTTATTGCGGTGTTGACGACAGTGGAACATCCACTGGTGATATTTTTGGATGATTTACAGTGGGCAGATTTGGCTTCTTTTGGGTTAATTAAACTGTTGATGGAGGAGAAAAACTATCTGTTGTTGTTGGGTGCTTATCGGAATAATGAAGTGTCGCCCTCACATCCGTTAATGTTGATGGTGGAGGAGATGAAGAAAGTTGGGACGACGATTAATACTATTACTCTAGCACCCCTGATGGAGCAGGATACCAATCAGTTAGTAGCTGATACTTTACGTTGTAAAACCGAGCGAGCGCAACCTCTGACAAAATTAATTGAGCGTAAAACTCAAGGTAATCCGTTTTTTATTACCCAGTTTCTCAAGGCGTTATATGAAGATGGGGAAATTACATTTAATCATCAGCAAGGTTATTGGGAATGTGATATTACCCAAATTCAGTCTTTATCTCTTACTGATGATGTCGTGAAATTTGTCGCCAAACAGTTGCAGAAGTTACCTGAAGCAACGCAAAATGTTTTGCAGTTAGCTGCTTGTATTGGTAATGCTTTTGATTTAAACACTTTAGC
>NZ_DF978473.1:0-1898 GCF_002897135.1 Nostoc cycadae WK-1
AGGTATCTACAGTCACAAGGGACAGTGGTGAAAGCCGCGGGGACAGTTTTATCATGGATGGTGGATGGGGGGATGACAGGTGCAGATTCTCCCGACGCCGACACAGCGATCACTAATATCGACGCCGTCCTCCCACGCAACCCGCTTCCGATCTTTTCATCTTTGAGGATTTGGGCGATGTCAGGCACATAGTTTGCCGCCGCTTGCCCCGCATTCCCTAATGCCTCTGCCGCTTTGCCACGAACACCGGTGTCCATCTTTTCATCTTTGAGGATTTGGGCGATGTTAGGTACATAAGGAGCCGCCGCCTGCCTCAGGTTCCCTAATGCCTCTGCCGCTCTGCCACGAACACCGGAGTCCACCTTTTCATCCTTGAGGATTTGGGCGATGTCAGGCACATAGTTTGCCGCCGCCTGCCTCAGATTCCCTAATGCGGATGCCGCTCTGCCACGAATACCGGAGTTCACATTTTCATCTTTGAGGATTTGGGCAGCCTTCTTAGCAATATCCTCCGGCTTCTGCCCGACAGAGTTTAAGTTTTGCAGGTCATATTCAACTAATTTACTGAGTGCATATCCCTTAACTGCATCATGTCCATCATCAAGGGCGGCTACTATACCGTTAATCTGCCATGCTTCCGGCTTGGGTTTGGGCTGTTATTTAGCACTCACCCAAGTAAAGGTGAGAAAAAAGGAAAGGATGAAGGCTAAACAATACAGAATAAAAGGTGAAGCTTTGCGGGTGCGGCGGTGAGTTAGCAGCATATTTGGGGCAAGCTGGCAGATTACACGGGGTTATGGGTATATTATCAAACTGGCAATTTGTTATTCCTGATTTGTAGTGAAAAAATCGGATTTAGTTTGATGTGAGTTTGCCGGATATAAAAACCCCTCTCCAAACCTCTCCCCTGCAAGGAGAGAGGCTTTGAAACTCTTATTTTTTGCATAAAACGAGGAATATTTCTGCCCCTCTCCGCGTCGGAGAGGGGTTGGGGAGAGGTTCATCAAACTCAAGTTCATTTACGAAATTCTAATACTCGCCCACGAGTATCAAACACTCGCTCACGAGTATTAAAGACTCATTCACGAGTATCAAACACTCTCGCGCCAGTATTAAACACTCATTCACGAGTATCAAACACTCGTCCACGAGTATCAAACACTCGCCCATGAGTATCAAACACTCTCGCGCCAGTATCAAACACTCTCGCGCCAGTATTAAAGACTCATTCACGAGTATCAAACACTCGTCCACGAGTATCAAACACTCGCTTACCTAAATATGCCACTAAAACCAGAACCCCGACTTCTCAAAGAAGTCGGGGTTCTCATCTTGTACGTTAAATTACAACTTATGAATTAGATGCAGCTTTGGCTGGTTTATTTTTCATCGCTTTAAACCGTTCCCCCAACTGTTCAGCCAGAGTTTTTAACCCTGGAGTTTTCTTAGCCGCAGTCTTGACGTAATCATAAACCGTTAAACTGCTACCCATTGCTTCGCTGCCAACTGCCAATAAAGTATCATCTACTTGTTCTGTCAGTTGTCGCAATCCAATTAACAGTTCGGTGAGGCTGCTGGCTAATTGATAATCGCGCACAAATTCCTCAACATCAAAGCTGGCTGGTAAAATGTCGCGGTTCGATTGGGCAGCAGTCAGGCTATTGTTGACGAAAGCGAGGCTTTTATCGCCCATTTTAAATAACTTGCGTCGTTCTTCAACACTCAGGGTGACGAGAAAAGGCAACTTTGCTTGAATGGTTGCAAAGGCGGCTTTAATTTCTTGGATATCTTCTGGGGAAAGGGAGGCTGTAATATTTTGGTAGGCCATTGGCACTTTACCTTGGTGAATTTTTGTTATGATTCCCACTGGTAATACCATTTCACTAAAAAAATGATAA
>NZ_DF978474.1:0-1855 GCF_002897135.1 Nostoc cycadae WK-1
CCTACATTCCGCAGGTCTATCAGGTCAAAAGATAATATTTTCGGCAAGGTGCACCGAGAAACTGGAGAATCCAACGTCGTTCATCAGTAAGATTAGCAATCTGTCTAAAGCCAGCGATCGTTATCAAATGAATCGACATAAAACACTGAAAGACCCAACGGAGAGTGGGAGTGCTAGTCGGCTTACCCAACTGATTACTGATAGTTTGTTTTGCTGTTTCCAGGGCTTGACGCAGTGCCTTTTGCCCTAAACTGTAAACCAATAAACACAGACCCATCACCATTGCCAATGCTGCTACCCGTTCGGGAGAGTTGAGGAAGACGCTGCTGGTAAAAAACAGAGGGTCTTTGAGGAAACGAAAACCGCGTTCTGTAGATTGTTGAGCCTTGTACTGCAAGAGCAAGTCATCGCCAGTCAACTCGTTAGTATCTGTAACATTAGTCGCTAAAATGAAGCGACCTGCACGTAATTGTTCGATAGCAATGGCTTGAGGTTTTGGAACCACAGAAGCACGAATTTGATAACAGTAGTGAGTGTGTTGGGTATTTTTGCCTGGTCTACCGGGTTTGCGGTGACGATGGTGTTCAATAATCTCCACGTCTTGGAGTTGATGAAAGCGTAGCTGACTACTCAATAAATTTGCGGCTTTCAATGCATCTGCTGCACAAGCGAACTCTTGCTGTGATAACTGCCGTAGTTGAGACTGGGCTTTGTCCAGTTGCTTGGCTAGACGTTTTTCTAATTGCTTTAAATCCGCGCTTTTACGAGCTTCACTCTCGACGACTAACCAACGCTGCTTCACTGCGGCATAATCACTACAACACTCAGCAATCTGGTATCCTGCGATTGCACTGTTGACAAATGCTTCCTGACTCATGTTGTCTAAGAGAAATTGTGCTGCCGCTAAGGTGGCTGGCACTCTTGATAGCCAGCGTAAAGAATCCATCTGTTTGATGTTCTGTTCACAGTAAAGAGCGGCATCTGCCACAAACAAGGCATCTATCTCCCACTGTTGCCTAAACTCTTTGAGAATTCGGGCAAATGCCGCCGAGTCAGCTTCATTTCCATCTGCAACTCTCAGATATAAAGGGATATCTCCATCCCCACTGCACATTAAGTCCAATATAAATTGTTTGAGATCCGGTCGATGGTCTCGTGAATAACCATAGGTAATTTCAATTGCTCTTTCCTCTGTTGCGTCTTCATCTGTGGTGCTGACGTATTCTCCATGCACATGAAATGAACTGGAGTCTAGGTGCAAACTGTCTTTTTTTACCCCAAACTTTTGGGCTGCTGCCAACGCTACTGTGACGAATACTTGTGTTAATCCTGCCTCATATAGCTTATCCAATACTCTCCCTAAACGGTCATCGTTGAGATGTTCTGGACTTATCCCCTCACCCAATAGGTGCTCTGTGGCTTTGCCTACAAAAAACTTTTCAAACAAATACAGTGGCGCACTGACCAAGCCCAAGCCATTGAGAATCATCGCCTTTACTGCTTGACCTGGACTGACTATTTCTTGATGATGTATGCCTAGTATTTGGTTGATTTGTTCTACCAAACACATTTGGTCAATTATGCCTGCCACTATCCCGCAGTGGTCAATATCTTGTACTTCTCTCTCATACACATCTAGATGTGTATAAGAGACAGATATTACAGGATGGCGAGTATGATTTAACTCTAGATTTCGAGCAGCTAAAATTACCTCACGATACCATTAATTACAATATGTTAAAAATGGCACATATTGCTGACTATGAAGGTGAAGAATTGCTATATATCTTACAAGAAAAAGTGTTACATATAGCCAAAACTTTTGCCACTGCGGGTAATTACACTGGTAACTTTG
>NZ_DF978475.1:0-1768 GCF_002897135.1 Nostoc cycadae WK-1
ATGCTTCCGAGTTAAATCGCTTGGGAGCAGATATTCGCGTTAAAGGCAATGCGGCCTTTGTCCGGGGAGTCCCGATGTTATCAGGTGCTGTCTCTTATACACATCTAGATGTGTATAAGAGACAGCTACTGAGTAGGGTTTCATCGGATTTTTTACTTTTATCTTCTAATGTACCAAACCGTTAGACAAAGTGCTGTACCCCTCTTCTGTCACTTTCCGGATATAATGAATAGAAGAAAGGAAAGATAAAACTCTACAAGGTAAGTAGAGCAATGGATGTAGAATTACAAATCCTGAAACATCTGCCAAGGGATGCCCAGCCAACAGTTGCGCTCGTAGATGAATATTGTGCAGAGTACAAAGACCTGTTTAAAGAAGTAAGAAATTATGAATGCTTCAAATATTTGCATTTAGGGATAATTTCGCCAATAAAAAGAAAATCACTACCAGAAATAGCCAAAGTAGTAAGTATAAACTCGGCACAATCATTACATCATTTTATGGCTAATTCAGATTGGTCAGTAAAGAAATTAAAGAACCGAAGATTAAAGAAGTTAAAGAGAGCATTAAATGGTCAGGCGATAACCGTAGTAATAGATGAAACGGGAGATAGGAAAAAAGGTAAAAAGACAGATTATGTAGCAAGACAATATCTAGGAAGCGTAGGAAAAGTAGATAATGGAATAGTGACAGTCAATGCCTATGGAGTTTATGACAATATAACATTTCCATTATGTTTCAAAGTATTTAAACCGAAGGGGACGCTAAAAGAAGGAGATAAATATAAAACCAAAATAGAATTAGCGTCAGAAATTATTACAGAATTAATTAATCAGGGATTTAATATTGAATTGGTACTAGCGGATAGTTTGTATGGTGAAAGTAGCGAATTCATTAAAAAACTAAATGAATATGAATTAGCTTATGTTGTAGCCATTAGAAGTAATCATGGAGTCTGGCTGCCATCGTCGCAGAGCGTTAGAGCTAATAAGTGGTGCAAATTTGAGAGAACATTTAGTAATCAAAAATCTGAAACTAGATACATTCGAGAGATAGTTTATGGTAAAAGAAGAGCCATAACATACTGGGAAATAACTACTGACCCAGAAACAATGCCGGAAAATTCTACAACATTTATCATGACGAATCTTCAAGGGAATCTCAAGAAAACTTTAGGCGAACTATATGGATTAAGAACATGGGTAGAATATGGATTTCGGCAGTGTAAACAAGAATTAGGCTGGACAGATTATCGATTGACTAATTTCCAACATATTGAGAAATGGTGGGAGATTATTTTCTGTGTTTACACCATGATTAGCTTAAATTCTCCAGCTTTTTTAGCTTTAACTCAAAAGAGTGAAATTACACCACATATAAAACAAACTAGCTCTGCCGATTTTTCTCATCATCAGCAATGGAATCATGGTTGTGGATGGAAGAATACTTTAAATAATTTTCGTCTAATTGTCCAACCGCTTTTACTATTTTGGTTAGTTTATCCCTGGCTAAATATTTTTCCTAATTCCAATTTATTTCTAGGTTTCAATCATTTAATTAACGCAATGAATCAATTTAAACCCTTTTACGCTTCTGGATAATTTTACTTGTTTACTATCCTACAACGCTACCGTCCATCACCGTTTTACGCCTTTGATGAAGTAGATATGTTCTTAGACGGAGCAAACGTAGAACGATTATCTAGAATGATCAAACAACAGGCACAACTACAACAGTTTATAGTTGTGAGTTTGCGTCGTCCGATGAT
>NZ_DF978476.1:0-1604 GCF_002897135.1 Nostoc cycadae WK-1
TTCTCCATCCAAAGAAGCTGCTACATATTGTAAGGATTCAGGTCTAATATTGCGGAAGTAAAGAAGGGCGAGACTGAGTATTATTGGAGTCAGCAATTAGAGCTTGTGCAAAAAAATCAATAACAGACCTACCTTGACGGCGACAAGTCTGCACCACCGTCAACAAATTAGCAGTGTTTTTAAATCGCTCCATTGAACGGGAACCACCACTAACTTTGCGTTTCGTGACAGCCAAACGTAGCGAACGTTCAGCCTGATTGTTATCAGGGGGAACTTCAGGGTAGTCAAGAAAATACCACCATTGATGTGCTTTATCACGCAAAGAACGTAAAAGCTTGCCTGCTGTAGCCCCTGCTAAGTCAATCCAACAATCGAGTGTTTGTTGCAATTTGGATTTGAATTGATTGACCCAATCATTGTAACTAGCACAGTCAAGAGTCTCAAACCATAGGGCGTAATGTCTAAAAGCTTCATCAATTAAATTAACAAACGTTTCGCCAATGGCTTGGTTGTGAAGACCTGGAAGCTGAATTAATTTTTTGAAGTGACGGCGTAGATGTGCTAAACATTTCTGCTGGGCTACAGCTTGATAGCCATTGTAAACGCTAAAATCATCACTGCTGAGTACCCCTGTATATTTAGCCCCTAAAATTGTTTCTAGTTCGGCTCTAGAACGAGTATCAGCCGCAGTAAACAGGCAGAAATCAGAATTGGCAACTACCCACAACCATTCTTTCACTCCCTTGACAGACCAAGGTGTTTCATCTACATGAATGTTAGGTTGTGTCTGTTTTACCCAACTACTTAACTCAATGACGCTCGGTTTAATTGCCCCAGTTATTCGTTCATTGGTTGCAACTAACGTCCCCAGCCCTATATCAATTTGCCCCAATTCCCAAAGCATTTCTTGTTGTTTTTCATAGGGCATATGTGCATAATTATTTGCCCACCCTAAAAATGCCTGTAATTTCACCCCTAAATCTTGTCCGGGAATAATGTGTTGTGGCCACTGCGCTGCTTGTAAATTGCCACAACACTCACAGATGCAGGTGTGACGTTGATATTCCACTATTTCTATGGGACGTTCTACTAATTGCGCTACTGAGTGCTTTTCCACCTTTACGGCTACGGTCGCAAATGCTTTTTGACCACAGTAATCACAATTTAGAGGGCGTAAGATTTCATAACGGTCTACGCTGCCAAAGCCTTTACGGGTTTTTCCCTGATGTCCTAGCTGACCGCCTGGCTTCTTTTTTGGCTGATTTGATTCCTCTTGTGGGGGAGCTTTTTTGTTTTCGCTCTTTTTATGGATGTCTTGTGATGGTGGTTTCGACGAATTCGAGCTATCTAAATCTCGGCTGACCTTTAAACGTTCTACTTCTTGCTGTAGTTGTAAGATGGTTTTCTGTAATTCACGTATTACCTTATTCTGTTCAAGAATTATCTCTACCAGTTGTTCTTTTGATAACTGGTTCAAGCTTTCTCGGTCTAATTCTTGAGGCAGATTTTGGTTCATATTTGTGATACTCCTACTCAAGTATCCCCTTTGTCAATACTCTGCCACCTGAATCCTTACTACATATTTAACATTGTTTTTATTAGTG
>NZ_DF978477.1:0-1568 GCF_002897135.1 Nostoc cycadae WK-1
CGACCGACCTAGGTTTGACCATCTGTATTCTCTATCTTGCTTTTGGCAACCGATTTTACAGTTGGGTAGGTCTCCCTAAAAGGAGGTGATCCAGCCACACCTTCCGGTACGGCTACCTTGTTACGACTTCACCCCAGTCACCAGCACTGCCTTAGGCATCCCCCTCTCCTAAAAGTTGGGGTAATGACTTCGGGCGTTGCCAGCTTCCATGGTGTGACGGGCGGTGTGTACAAGGCCCGGGAACGAATTCACTGCAGTATGCTGACCTGCAATTACTAGCGATTCCTCCTTCACGAAGCTGAGTTGCAAGCTTCGATCTGAACTGAGCTACGATTTCCGGGATTTGCTTGCTATCGCTAGCTTGCTGCCCTCTGTTCGTAGCATTGTAGTACGTGTGTAGCCCAAGACGTAAGGGGCATGCTGACTTGACGTCATCCCCACCTTCCTCCGGTTTGTCACCGGCAGTCTCTCTAGAGTGCCCAACTTAATGCTGGCAACTAAAAACGAGGGTTGCGCTCGTTGCGGGACTTAACCCAACATCTCACGACACGAGCTGACGACAGCCATGCACCACCTGTGTTCGCGCTCCCTAAGGCACTCCTCCCTTTCAAGAGGATTCGCGACATGTCAAGTCTTGGTAAGGTTCTTCGCGTTGCATCGAATTAAACCACATACTCCACCGCTTGTGCGGGCCCCCGTCAATTCCTTTGAGTTTCACACTTGCGTGCGTACTCCCCAGGCGGGATACTTAACGCGTTGGCTCCGGCACTGCGAGGGTCGATACTCGCAACGCCTAGTATCCATCGTTTACGGCTAGGACTACTGGGGTATCTAATCCCATTCGCTCCCCTAGCTTTCGTCCCTCAGTGTCAGTTACGGCCTAGCAGAGCGCCTTCGCCACCGGTGTTCTTCCTGATCTCTACGCATTTCACCGCTACACCAGGAATTCCCTCTGCCCCGAACGTACTCTAGCTATGTAGTTTCCACTGCTTTTACAAAGTTAAGCTTTGCTCTTTAACAGCAGACTTACATCGCCACCTGCGGACGCTTTACGCCCAATCATTCCGGATAACGCTTGCATCCTCCGTATTACCGCGGCTGCTGGCACGGAGTTAGCCGATGCTTATTCCTCAGGTACCTTCACTTTCTTATTCCCTGAGAAAAGAGGTTTACAACCCAAGAGCCTTCCTCCCTCACGCGGTATTGCTCCGTCAGGCTTTCGCCCATTGCGGAAAATTCCCCACTGCTGCCTCCCGTAGGAGTCTGGGCCGTGTCTCAGTCCCAGTGTGGCTGATCATCCTCTCAGACCAGCTACTGATCGACGCCTTGGTGCGCTCTTACCACACCAACTAGCTAATCAGACGCGAGCTCATCTTCAGGCAGCAAGCCTTTCACCTTTCGGCACATCCGGTATTAGCCACCGTTTCCAGTAGTTATCCCCGACCTGAAGCTAGATTCTCACGCGTTACTCACCCGTCCGCCACTATCTCCGAAGAGACCGTTCGACTTGCATGTGTTAAGCATACCGCCAGCGTTCATCCTGAGCCAGGATCAAACTCTCCGTTTTG
>NZ_DF978478.1:0-1513 GCF_002897135.1 Nostoc cycadae WK-1
CCGCCAAAACAGCATCACTCCTCTTGAACTGCTCTTTACACTGCTCTGCTTCCTTTAACTGCTCTTTACACTGCTCTGCTGCTTCCAAATATTTCTTACCCCCCAATATTCCGCTAACTTGAAACAAATATAACAACGTTAACGTTACCACAGACCCCCAAAAAACACTAAACACCAAAAAATTACTCCGTAAACTCGACCTTCTGATCCTCCGCCCAGAATCGCCTACCGGATTTAGGATTTGAATGCCAGTTTTTAAATCATTTACAACTACTAAATCATCAAAATCACCTACTGTACGAAAATCTCTTAAAACCACGTTTATCAAATCACTACCACATCCTTCCAATCTTGGTCTAATACCTTCCCTCCCCCCCCACATTTTTTTTATACTTAATCCACTTTCTCCCCCGCTTGAAATTAGCCAAAGCTTATCTATGGTATGGAGATCGATTACAGGAAAACATTTTATTTCTTCTTTTATTACCTTCTCGTTTAACTTTTTTATTAACTTTTCCGTTTCTTTGTCAGCTTCATCTTCTTTTTTGTCTCGAAGCAAGTTTCGTAAGTTAGTATAATTTACCCCTACTTCTGATGCCTTCTCACCAGTTACAGGAATTTTATCCAATATTTTTGAAATATCTTCAGCTTGTTGAATCTTTTCTCTAAAGGCGTTTTTTTCTTGCTCCCAAAATTTTAACCAATTACGTTTATGTTCCTGAAGATAATGCTCGTAATTTTGCAATTCTCTATTAAGCAAATCTTTAATGCCCGTACCTTCAGCTAATGAAACTCTGGTTAAGGGATTATCTTTAGCAAAATTACTATCAATTAAAAGTTTAATAAAAAAGTAAGTTTCATCCTCAATTTCATAAAAGTCCACGTTACTTTTAGATAGCGCATACAACCTGTGCTTTCGATAGTCAAATTTCTTTAGCTTCTCTCTTATATTTTTATCACAGTCAGATAATTTAAAAAAACTGGCTGTTTCAACAACAGAATCTATATAAACTTTTAAATTATCATCCTGATATTCCAAATATACAGCTTTGTGCTTATTATTAGAATCATATACAATTGGAACTGCTGGAGATGGATAGTTCCCTAATGGACAATCATAGCCTACTAGCTTATAGTTTTGTTCGTCCATTAAGCCACCTCTCGCCTATAATTTATATAATATTGAATAACTTGTTTTTTCGCTTCTTCTTCAAGGATACTTGCAATTTCCGATGGTCTACGAGCTTTGTTATATTCATATAAAAATGGTTTTATCACATAAGGCTGTTCTCCCTGTGTAATCTCACACAATTTCCAAAAATTTTCTAATTGTGGTTTAGGGAAGCCTACCCAAATAATGTCTTCAAGTACATCAACTAAAGATAACTGCTGTGTACTTTGGCACTCTATCATACGCTGTCTATGATCTACTCCATAGTCACACAAGTCAGTTTGCAAGAAATTCAGCAAATTTACTATAGGCTCTATTAGGCGTTGCATAATAGAGGGATGA
>NZ_DF978479.1:0-1436 GCF_002897135.1 Nostoc cycadae WK-1
CACCCTACCCGACGCTCTTCCAATCTAAAGGCCTGTCTCTTATACACATCTAGATGTGTATAAGAGACAGGTATTGGTGGTGGCTCACATCTTGCACCGGGAAATAGTAATGTCAATTCCGTGACTAAGTGCTAGAGGTCGAAGGCGTTCAATATCAAGTAATAATAGAGACAATAATAAAACAGGGAAGAAAGTGGAAAGAGCAAGAAAAGCAGCTTGACCCCAATCGAGAGTATGAGGATAATATCGAGCTAAATAAGTCCAATGTGCTAATAAAAAGGCAGTCAAAGATAAGATTAACCAACGATAAATGCCCAAGAGAGTACATTGTCCGAATTTGTCTAAACCGAAGCGATGTTTAGCAGTTTTAAACCATCCTTCTATTTGCCATCTTCGTTTACCCCACCAATTGATGGTGCAAGCCTTGAGTGGTGTTGTAGAAATAACATATCTCTTCAAAAATACACCTTTATCAGTTTTAAAATAATACCAAGAAACAGAAACAGTTACATCTAAACCAACTAGTCTAACTTGCTGTCCGCGATGGTACAAATGCTTGACGGAACGACCATCAACCAATTTACGATTACAACCAATTCCGAGAATAGCGTGGTATTTAAGTTGACGAATACCATGAATAAATTCAACTGTACCAAAGGCAGTATCAGCCAGAATTTTTACCTGAAAAGTAAGAGTAAGTTTTTTTGGTAAGCGACGTACCATTTTTAAAGCTAATTGAGCCGGAGTGGTTGTGCCTTTGCCTCTCCAGACTCGAAAATTCCAAGGAATACGCCACTGTCCAACAACTAAATATAAGACGACTAGATGCAAGCCACGTTTATGATTGAAAAAAGTAATTAAGTGATTAAAAGCCTTAAATTTACCCGTTTTTTCTAACGTAGTTATATCTATAATTACTTGTAAGAATGGTTTGCGTCCTAGTGTGCATTGCTTCAAAATTAGTTCAATCACGAAAGCTCGTAAATGACTAATTATCTTACGAGTAGACCAATTATAATGGTTCAAAAATCGGCTTAAAGCACTTTCTGATTTAGTTTTACTGTAATGTGGTAAAGGTTTTCCTTCTGCTTCGAGAAATAATCCCAGCATTGCTTCTAAACTATCTCGTTGATAGTGACTGGGCATCAAAGCTAGGATAGTGTACATTAAAGAGTGGGCGTGGGCAAGAATTGTTTGCATAGTTCTTGCTGTTTATCTTGTTTAATACGCCCTTTTTCGCATTTTTACTGATAAATTTAAATACTCTGTGTGCAGATTTAATTACTGCTTGTTTTGTGTATGTTAGCAGTCAATTTATGTATTTTATCTGTGATTTATTATCTCAGTACTTTGATTTGCTCATTCAGATTTGGATGTAATTTTTATTTCCTCCTCTTCGGTTAATACTGTCTTTTTTTATCAGGTGCAAGATGTGA
>NZ_DF978480.1:0-1338 GCF_002897135.1 Nostoc cycadae WK-1
ACTTGATTTGTTGATGCTACTTGTTCTGTTAGTGTTGCTTCTAATTGTTTGCCAGAAGCGGCTATTTGTGTGGCTGAGGTGGTAACTTGAATACCTGAACCTTGGACTTGACGAATTAAACTACTCAATTTCTGCGTCATCGTTTTCAGTGCCGCCATCAACTTACCAATCTCGTCATCAGCGGTGATTTCCACATTACTAGTAAAATCTCCCGCAGCCACTCGGTCTGCTAAATGAAATGCAGTTTGCAAAGCCCGCGCCAACGCCCGGCTAGGGATGAGAATAATTCCTAAACAAACAGCAATGGTTACAATCACAATACAAAAGAAATTTCCCCAATTCACAAAGACTGCAAAGTTTTGAATTTGATCAGCTTGCTTTTGTCGTTCTGCTAAACTTTGGTCTTCTGCCTCCAACATTGCATTCATTTTTTCCCTGATTTCATCCATTAATTTTTTGCCTTTATCTGACAAAATCACATTTAATAACTCTTGTTCTTGACCAACTCGCTTCATATTGATAGTTGTTGTCAACTCATCCATTTTGGCTTGGCTTAATTTTTCAATTTCTCTAAGAGTTTTAATTTGCGCTGAATTGTCCGAAATTTTGTTTTTGATTTCCCACAATGTATTTTTTAATTGTGTTTTTGCTAAATTAAATGGTTCTAAATACCTTTCTTCTTTTGTAATGATGAATCCCCTTTGACCAGTTTCAGCATCAATCAAAGACTTTTCGAGTTCTTTTAACTGGGTTTTAATTGCATAGGTATGATTAACCCATTTATTAGACTCTATGAGAGAATTCGTAGTTGAATTAGAAATATAGCTGGCAACACCTGTTAACCCAACAATAATTGCACAGCCACCGATAACAAATTGATTAATTTTAATCCCTTGTGGCATATTATCCTATTTTAATATTTGTATTTATGGAAATAGCAGTTAATACCTAATAAATAAAAGTCATCATTTATGGATTTGAGTCTGCCACAAAAGCTGAACCCAGATGAATTAGCCATTAATAGCCTTTATGGAGTCAGATTGACATCCGTATTTGAGGATGATTATTTTGAAATTACGATAAAGTCGGTTCAACAATATTGTTGTTAACTTTGAAGATAGAAACTTCTTGACGTAAGCCACGAGAAACTTGATTAAGTTGGGCGATCGCCTGATTAATTTCCCTGAGTGAATCGGCAGTCTGGACTGAGGTACTACTTAACTGCACCATTGCTTCACTAATTTGTTGCGCTCCTAGTGACTGCATTTCCATTCCCTTGTTCACCGATGCAAAACGTGGGTTTAGCTCCTGTACTTGCTGAATAATTTGCCCAATCTG
>NZ_DF978481.1:0-1336 GCF_002897135.1 Nostoc cycadae WK-1
GTTAGGAACCAGGAAAAAATAAGTTGAACAATTAGGCTATTGTTCTTGGTTTGATCTGATAGTTCCACTCACCATGAAAAGCGTGCCGCTCAATGGCAATGGCATTAAAATCTTCAGGACTAACTTCAATACCCGTAGGATAATGATTTTCATCAAGTACAGCTTGAATTTCTAAGCCGTTGTTTGTGGTGGTATGAGTGATGAGATTAATGACTACTTGAAGGCTAGTTAAAGGTTTGCCCCGCCAGTTGGTGGTGATGTGGCAGAACATCCGATGTTCGATTTTGTTCCACTTGCTGGTACCAGGAGGAAAATGGCTCACATGAATAGTTAAACCAGTTTCATCAGCCAAATCTTGCAATCGCAGCTTCCACAATTTAGTACGATAGCCATTAGAGCCGCCACAGTCAGCAGTTAGGAGTAGATGTTTACTATCAGGGTACAATGGCTGACCCATCTCCAACCACCAGTGACGGATAGATTCAACGGCAAATTCCGCTGTATCGTGGTCAATGCCAACACTGACCCAGCCTTTATTCAACGTCAGGTCGTAAATACCATAGGGAATCGCTTTTCCTAATTTTGGGTCAACAAAATCATGTATTCGTACTTCGAGGGGTTCTTCTTGAGGCTGCCATTCCTGTCCAAGATTCTTAAACTCTCCAATGAGTTCTTTCTTTTTTGTATCCACTGAAATCACTGGTTGACCCAGGTTTTGGAATTGTTCAACCTGCTGATTTATGTACAAAAATTGTGCATCCCGGTCTTGATGTGACGAGCCAGCCAGAGTTTTACGATTTGATTGTAAGCTGTACCCTAACCAACCTAATAAGGTATGTACTGTTCTTGGGCTAACTTTGTGTCCCATTCGTTGTAATTCACCTGCCAATTTCGCCCCGCTTTTGCTCGTCCAACGTAAAGGTGACTCTGGATCTCCTAATGTTGTTGGTTCTACTAAAGATTGCAAGTCTTTTACTAGGGTTAAGTCAATCTCTTCTAGTAGTTTTCTTCCCCCACCACCAGAGCGAATTTGCTCTCGATTGGCTGATTGATTCTGATTCTCTAATTCCTTTAGACCTACATAAATTGTCGTGCGCGACAGTCCTGTTGCTTGGGCTACTTGGCTCACACCTCCCCTTCCCATTGCTTGTGCTTCTACCGCTGCCCACAGCCTACGGGTTTTCTCATTCAAATATGGAGAAAAACATTCATACTTTGTTTTGATTGCCTCTACTAAGTCAGCTTTTGACATGGGTTACTTTACCTGCCCGATCCCATGCTTTGATCCTAGCTCTGTCTTCAATTAGTGTTCAACTTATTTTTACCTGATTCCTTA
>NZ_DF978482.1:0-1276 GCF_002897135.1 Nostoc cycadae WK-1
CCAGGGCTGAGAACAACATACGAGTTGAAATACACTATTTGTTCTACATCCCTCAAAGGCATATCCAACAGGATGGCAATATAACTGGGAATACCTTTGAGATACCAGACATGGGCTACAGGTGCTGCGAGTTTGATATACCCCATACGATGGCGGCGCACCCTAGATTCTGTGACTTCTACACCACAGCGTTCGCAAACAATACCTCCTGTCTCTTATACACATCTAGATGTGTATAAGAGACAGCCGTTATACCATTTCACTAAAAAAATGATAAAAATAGTTAAATCAGAAATATGAGCAGAAGTTCATGGCTGGAGTCACAAAAGTAAAAATAAAAGAGTCAGCAGAAGAATTACGTGAACTGCTGAAAAAACAAAAAACCGTATTAGGGAAAGAACGTATTCAAGCATTGTATTTACTGAAAATACAGCAGGTAAAGACAATCCAAGATTTGGCAGTAGTGTTGGGAAGAGGAAGTGCCACAGTGCAAAGGTGGTTAAAGGCTTATGCAGAATCGGGAATTGACACTCTGGTATCAAGAAAAAAAGGTTCAGGGCGACCACCAATTATGAACACAGATGTTCGAGAGCAACTTTCAAAGGAACTAGAAGACCCCCAGGGATTTAAAAGTTATGAAGAAATCCGAACATGGTTAAAAGCGGTAGAGGGTGTAGAAGCTTCATACAAAGTAGTACACGATACAGTGCGTTATCGAATGAAAGCGAAGCTAAAAGTGCCGCGTGCAGTAGGCATTAAACACCAACCAGAAGCGGAAGAAGAGTTTAAAAAAAACTCCCACAATACCTAGAAGTAATTCAGAAATATGTCATACCACCAATAGATAGACAAAGAAAAATTAGGTATTGGTGTGAGGATGAAAGCCGTGTGGGGTTAAAGACTGAAGCGGGTAGATTAATTACCAACTTTGGGACTAAACCTATCGGTATCATGCAGTGGAAACGGGATAATTTTTATTTATACGGATTAGTAGAACCGTTAACGGGAGAATATTTTATTTGGGAATTTTCTCATTTAAATGCAGCTTGTTTTCAGATCTTTTTAGAAAAATTCTCTGCTACTTATTCCCAAGATATACATATTATTCAGTTAGACAACGGTGCTTTTCATTTTAGCCAATATCTTCAGATACCAGAGAATATAATTTTATTGTTCCAACCCCCACATACGCCGCAAGTTAATCCAATTGAGCGGTTATGGGAAGAAGTTAAAAGACATTTGGCTTGGGAAAGTTTTACTACGTTAGATGAATTAA
>NZ_DF978483.1:0-1250 GCF_002897135.1 Nostoc cycadae WK-1
CTTTACAAAAAGCAATAATTACCTTTAAGATATGTAACAACAGGTGAAAACACCTGAAACATACATAACCAAAGCAATCATAAAGACATGACAGCAACCTTACAACAGCGCCGGAGCGCCAACGTATGGGAGCAGTTCTGCAACTGGATCACCAGCACAAACAACCGCCTGTACATTGGCTGGTTCGGCGTACTCATGATCCCAACCTTGCTGGCTGCAACCACCTGCTTCGTAATCGCCTTCATCGCCGCCCCCCCAGTAGACATCGACGGTATCCGTGAACCAGTAGCAGGTTCCTTACTCTACGGAAACAACATCATCTCCGGAGCAGTAGTACCTTCCTCCAACGCAATTGGCTTGCACTTCTACCCAATTTGGGAAGCAGCATCCTTAGACGAGTGGTTGTACAACGGTGGCCCATACCAACTAGTAATATTCCACTTCCTGATTGGCGTATTCTGCTACTTGGGTCGTGAGTGGGAACTATCCTACCGCTTAGGTATGCGTCCTTGGATCTGCCTAGCATTCTCTGCACCAGTAGCAGCAGCAACAGCAGTATTCTTGATTTACCCCATCGGACAAGGTTCCTTCTCTGATGGTATGCCCTTGGGTATCTCTGGAACCTTCAACTTCATGATCGTGTTCCAAGCAGAACACAACATCTTGATGCACCCCTTCCACATGTTGGGCGTAGCAGGTGTATTCGGTGGTTCTTTGTTCTCCGCAATGCACGGTTCTTTGGTAACTTCCTCCTTAGTTCGTGAAACAACCGAAAACGAATCACAAAACTACGGTTACAAGTTCGGACAAGAAGAAGAAACCTACAACATCGTTGCAGCACACGGTTACTTCGGTCGCTTGATTTTCCAATACGCGTCCTTCAACAACAGCCGTTCCTTGCACTTCTTCTTAGCTGCATGGCCTGTAATTGGAATCTGGTTCACAGCCTTGGGCGTAAGCACAATGGCGTTCAACTTGAACGGTTTCAACTTCAACCAGTCTGTGATTGACTCTCAAGGTCGCGTCATCAACACCTGGGCTGATATCATCAACCGCGCTAACTTGGGTATGGAAGTAATGCACGAGCGTAACGCTCACAACTTCCCCTTAGACTTGGCTGCTGGTGATGTTGCTCCTGTTGCAATCAGCGCTCCTGCTATCAACGGTTAATTTTCTGACCTAGAAGCAATAGCTAATGTGTGAATGAAAGGCGCTCTCCTTGAGGAGAGCGCCTTTTTAGTTTGGGTTTG
>NZ_DF978484.1:0-1221 GCF_002897135.1 Nostoc cycadae WK-1
TAAGTAAGTCGGTGGAAAAATTTACAGGTATGTAACAAACAGTTAAGCAGAAGAAAGAGAGTTAAATCTTACACGTTGCGTACTATAGTTTGCTTTTTCTCCTCGTGTTTGAACTCCATCAATCACAGCGTATGCGAGGTCTAACTCGTCCTCAAAGGTTTTCGAGGCTAATTCATCTTTTTTAAGGTGTTGCCATTCCAATTCAATCGGGTTCATTTCCGAACAATATTTAGGTAAAAAGAAGATATACAAACCCATTTCTTCCCACTTTGACCACAATTGCTGAACTTCACGGCATCGATGTATTGGGCCGTTATCCTGTACGACGACTCTGATGCGTCCTGTCTTTTGGGCATCAGTAGCTTCTTGCTCCATCATCTGGATATAGGATTTTCGTGAAACACCACCAATCACCAAACCGTAAACAAAGCTGATTAATGGTTGCAGAAAGCCAATAATACTTAATCTTCGACCTCGACGCTTACTTTGCTCTAAACGTTTTTGTTCTCCTCGGAAATAGTAGCTATAACTTGGTTCACTCCAAGCACAAAATCCAGATTCATCGACATACTTTAAATCTATTTCTCCCACAGCAGCAGATAATTCCAGCATTTCTAAGTCTGCCTGTTTGATTTGTTGCAATACTGGGTCTTGTTTTCCTTTGTGGCTTTTCCTAGTTCGTTTCCAAATGACCCCCTTTTTTTGAGTACCCGTCTCAACCAGTCGGGACTTAAATTAATCGAACGTTCTTGTTCTAATTTTTGAGCTAGTTGAACACTGTTGTATGTGCGTGGTTCTTGTTCTAAACACTCTTCTAAAAACTTGATGTCCGCTTCTGTCCACTTGGGTTTTCTTCCGCGCCCTGGTTTAGACCAAAGTCCGTCTAACCCTAGCTTTTTCCACTTATGCAAAACTTCTCTTACTGTTTGTTCAGTCCAATTAAAGTGAGCCGCTATCTTCTCTACATACCAACCATGTGCGCTCAATCTAATCACGGATGCTCGGTCTTTTACTTTTTGGGGTACATCTGCCGTTCTCAGGTTGAAAAGAGTTTTATCTTGTTGTGGAGTTAGAAATACCCTTAAACGGCTGCCCATGTCTTTGTTACCGTGCTAGATAGAACATACGTATTTACTTATCTTCACATAGTTTGGTTTTTTTAAGTCGTTCTACTTAGCCATCGTCTGTCACTTTCCGTAGAGAGAAAATAGTAAACAAGTA
>NZ_DF978485.1:0-1092 GCF_002897135.1 Nostoc cycadae WK-1
AGCAGTCGCCCGTCGGGGCTGAAACTCACACTTTGCACAGAGTTACTATGCCCGGTGAAAGTGCCGATTTTCTTGCCTGTCTTGATATTCCAGAGTTTGATTGTCCCATCAAGACTGCCAGAAGCAAGCAGTCGCCCGTCGGGGCTGAAACTTACACTCACCACAGTGCTACTATGCCCGGTGAAGGTGCTGATTTTCTTGCCTGTCTCTACATTCCAGAGTGTGATTGTCTTATCATTACTGCCAGAAGCCAAAGTCTTGCCATCGGAGCTGAAGCTCACACTCTGCACAGAGTCACTATGCCCTTGCAAGCGGTTATGTTCTCTTTTTTGAAGACGAACTGTCTGTAAGGCAGTCATTACCTCTGGGTTAGTTTTGTGTTGGCTTTGCAGAATTTTTCCCGCCTTGATTGCTGAGACAAAAGCTCCTAATTCATTTCCTTGACTAAATAGAGATAAAGAATAACGACCAAGAGATTCTGCTAGATTGAGTTCCGATCGCTTTGTCTGATTCCATGCAGTCAAACCCAAACCACCGCTAATCACCACCGCTATCAACGAACCCGCCGCAATGCCCCAAGCAGTTCTAATTTCGCGCTTCCTGCGGGCTGCTTCGACTTTTTTCAGGCGATTACTTTCTTGAATACTCTCCTCAATAAATTCTGTCTCATCAATCAAGTCTCCTGGGCGTTCCTTGAGTTTTTCTTCTGCTTCCGCCAAAGCTGCACCCCGCAACAATGAACCAGAATCTCGCTGCGTTGCTTCCCATTGTCCCTTGGCTGAACGCAGTCGCTCTTGCCAAGCCCTAAAAACGCGGTCTTTATTCATCCATTCCCGCAGTTCGCCCCAATTGCGAATCAAAGCTTCATGGACTACTTCTACCGTTTCTTGACTGGTAGCATTGCGACTTGTCACCACCAACCGAGCGTCAGCTAATTGTTTGACCAAATCCCAGCTTTGCTCCCCCAATTCCGTCTTCATCGCCACCCGTCGAGTATCTTCTGTTCCCTCACCCGGACGCACTAATTGAATAAAAATCCGCCGGACTTGTTCTTTCTTTGCCTCTATAGGAATCATATTTGATTTTTGAAAA
>NZ_DF978486.1:0-1085 GCF_002897135.1 Nostoc cycadae WK-1
ACTATAGGACTAGTATTTGATTTTTGAAAATGATCCGTACATCTGGAGAGACGGAAAATCAAAGAGAGTGTTTTTAATGAACCACTCAAACATCCACTTAAGATGAGAAAATGTTGGGATTAAAGCACAAAAACGTCGCACCCAAGTTTTTGCTTGCAACCAAACATCTTCTATGGGGTTTTGGGAGGGACAGTTAGGAGCAAAGCGGACGCAATAAATTTTCCATTGCTCTAGAGGTAAACCTTGGTTAATAGATGCTAAAAAATTTTGAATTTCTTTTGAACGATGATAACTAGCTCCATCCCAAAAAATGAGTAATTGTTGGTTAGGTGACTCTTCTAGTAAATAGCTGAGATAATCAATCGTATTTTTTGAATTAGCTGTATCGTAAGTTTTCAACAATAAATTCTTATCTAGATAGTCAACTGCTCCACCCTGAAGTTTGTTTATCTCGTTCGTTACTAATTGGAATGCTTATTTCTTGGTCAGTTCTACCCCAAACATATCCAATGCTATCTCCCCAAAGTAAATGACACTCATCTAATAGCAAGACTCTCAATAGACCGGCTTCTATATCTTCTCGGCGGCTTGCCAACAGTGATGAAATCTCTTTTTTTTTGCGGCGACTGCTTCTTCATTAACTTTTAGATTTGCAGAAGAAGTCTTCTTCCATCCTTATCCTGCTGCATCAAACAAGTCATAATAACTCCGTTTTGATTCATAAATTACATCATATTCAAAAGCCAATTTATACTCAAGTTCGCCAAGTTCCCAACATTCCTTTGTTTGTAACCAAGCTAGTACTTCTTCTCTTTGTTGAGTATTCAGGTGGCTTTTTCTCCCTTTGTGTTTCAAGCGCAGTCCTAGAATTCCATCTTTCTCATAGGCTTGTTTCCATATTGTGATTGAACCAAGTGAAACATCTAAAATTGTTTGAATTTCCTCATACTTGTAGCTTTGATAAACCAGCTTCACTGCCAATGCCTTTCTTACTTCCCGCGCATCTGGACGTTCATCTATAAATTCTTGTAGTTCTGCTATTTTAGATTGTAGCTCCTGGTTTATCATTGTTAGCTATTAGACAA
>NZ_DF978487.1:0-1053 GCF_002897135.1 Nostoc cycadae WK-1
AAGGCGGCGCAGCCCCCTTGTATGCTTATTTCTGTGTTCACGGAGTGGATACAGGCAAGGCCGGCATAGCCCGATCCCCCTTAGAGTCAGGAACTCGTCCCCGAGCATGGGGCGTGCCGGCCCTTGCGTTTGTCGCCAAGCCCGAACAGTTACCCGAAGCAGATTTCGTATGTTGCAAGGAAGGGATATGACAAACGCTTGCACTTATCCATCAGAAGGTCACGCCACGTGGTTTGTTGGCGTGGACGTAGCCAAAGACGAGTTCGTCTGGGCGGTACACGGCTCTAGTCAAACGACCAGTTGCCCCAACGACTCGGCCGGCGCCCAAGCGTTATTCAGCGCGTTGGCTGAGCACAACATAGGCTTGGTAGTGTTGGAGGCCACCGGCGGCCATGAGCGGGCCTTGGCCGGTTTTCTGCTGGAGCGAGGGGTCGCTGTGGCAGTGGTCAACCCGCGTGCGGCGCGTGAGTTTGCTCGTAGCATGGGTCACTTGGCCAAGACCGACCAGATGGATGCGTGTGCACTAGCACATTACGCTCAAACGCTGGCGGCCAAAGCGGACCAGGCAGGGATCCGGTTTGCCCCACCGCCGCCACATATCGAAGCGTTGCAGGCGCTGGTCACTCGACGCGCCCAGCTACTGAACATGCGCACGGCTGAGAAGAACCGCTTGGCTGGAGCGGTGCGGGTGTTGCGAAGCAGCATCGAAGATGTCATCCGTACTCTGGATCGGCAGATCAAGCGTCTGGATAAGGAAATCGATGACCACTTGGATAGCCACTTCTCGCAGCAGCGTAAGCGCCTGGAGTCGATCAAAGGCATCGGGGTGACGACATGCGCCACGATGCTGGCGTTCATGCCAGAACTTGGCCACGTCAGCGCTGCTCGCGTGGCCAAGCTGGCCGGGGTGGCGCCCTTGAACCAAGACTCCGGCAAGATGAGAGGGCGACGGCAAATTTGGGGCGGGCGCAGCCTTGTACGTTGCACCTTGCACATGGCTATGCTCAGCGCGGTTCGTTACAACCCCGTGCTTCAGGCCTTCTATCAACGGCT
>NZ_DF978488.1:0-1017 GCF_002897135.1 Nostoc cycadae WK-1
TACAGCACTTTGTCTAACGGTTTGGTACATTAGAAGATAAAAGTAAAAAATCCGATGAAACCCTACTCAGTAGACCTGCGGGAAAAAATTATTAGCGTTTACGAAGCGGAAAATACATCTATTCGCAAAGTAGCAGAAAGATTCAAGGTAAGTAAAAATACAGTACAAAACCTCGTGAAGCGAAAACGAGAAAAAGGGACGCTAGAGCCAAGTGTAGCGACAGGAGGAAAACCAAGCCAACTATCTGGTTATTCTCAACAGATAGAGCAAATGGTAGCAGAACATCTAGACTATACCCTAGCCGAATACTGTGAGTATTGGGAAGAAAAGACAGGGGTAAGGTTAAGTGAGAGTGCAATGTGCAGATTTCTTCAGAAACAGAAGCTCACCCTCAAAAAAAACAGTACGAAGTAGTCAAGCAGGAACAGAAATTACACAAAATAAAAGGCTTTCTTACTGGGAAAGCGTCCGAGATGTTGTTGCAGATGACCTAGTTTTTGTGGATGAAATGGGCGTATTACTCGGATTAACCAGAGGAATGGGCAGAAGTAAAAAGGGAGACAGAGTTTATGATGTCAAACCATTTTACCGTGGAAGCAGAGTTACCGTAGTGGGGGCTATTAGTAACAAATCAATCCTCTCCCTCAAAACATTAGGGCCATCAATCAATGGAGAAGACTTCAAAAAATTTGTGGAACAAGAGCTATTACCGAAATTGTGGAAAGGGGCAGTAGTGGTCATGGATAATCTCAAAGCACATAAAATGAAGGGGATTATTGAAATGATCGAGTCCGTAGGCGCAAGGGTAGTTTATTTATCACCTTATTCACCTGAATTTAACCCCATAGAACATCTCTGGTGGCAACTCAAAGCATTTATCCGCAAGTTTTCACCAAAAAATATTTTGGCAGTAGTACAACTGTTGTCACTAGGAGTTCTCTTATGCTCAAGTCAGCAACTCCAAAACTACTTTTCTCACTGTTGCTACTGTACCAGTTAGTCGCGCAAAGTGCTGTA